>JBGVMD010000054.1:0-5065 GCA_045124575.1 Faecousia sp. | reverse complement strand
CAAAATCTTTGATTTTGGTCGGAGGGATTGTAAAAAACGACAATCCCCCAGCCAAATTGCCTGAAATCGGCAATTTGCCAGCCCCCTTTGCACAAGGGGGCCTTTGGGCGCACCCCTCAGCATCTCGACAAACTGAAATTTGAAGCATTCTGCCATAAAGCAAACCAGCCGCCGATTTCTCGGCGGCTGGTTTTTATCAACTTATTTCTCCAGATCCATCATCTTGTCGATGCGGCGCTGGTGGCGGGGTTCGCCGGAGAAGGGGGTATCCAGCCAAATATCCACGATCTGGAAGGCCAGCTCCTGGGAAATGATGCCGGCGCCCAGGGCCATCATGTTGGTGTCGTTGTGCAGGCGGGTCATCTCGGCGGACTTGGTGTCAGACAGCAGGGCGCAGCGAATGCCGCGGACCTTGTTGGCGCAGATGGAAACGCCGATGCCGGTGGTGCACAGCACAATGCCCTTTTCGCAGCTGCCACAGGCCACGGCCTTTGCTGCGGCGGCAGCAAATTCGGGGTAGTCACAGCTGGTGGAGGTGTAGGTGCCGAAATCCACGGGCTCATAGCCCTTAGAGAGCAGATGAGGCAGCAGTGCGTTCTTCAGCTCCAGCGCACCGTGATCACAGCCAATTGCAATTTTCATATGTTTTTCTCCTTTTGAGTTTATTCATATTGTGAGATAAATCGTTTTTACCTTACGAAATGGAGCGCGAAGCGCGAGCCTCCCTTTGCACAAGGGAGCCTTGTCGGCTGCACCGCTAGTAATGTAAACAACAATTTACATGATAAAGCCGCCGTTGACGGGCAGGACTTGTCCGGTGACAAAGGGGGCATCCGCCAGATATTCCATGGCTTTTGCCACATCTTCCGGCTTGCCGTTGCGGCCCACAGGGGCTTCTTCCGCAAGACCTGCCAGAATTTCCGGCTCTAAACCGGCGCACATATCCGTCAGGATCACCCCCGGCGCCACGCAATTGACCCGGATACCGCTGGGACCCAACTCCTTGGCCAGCGCCTTGGTCAGGGCGATGATGGCGCCCTTGGTGGCAGAATAGGCCGCCTCGCAGGAAGCGCCCACCTGACCCCACATGGAGGATACGGTGATGATACAGCCCGCTTGCTTTTGCAGAAAAGACGGAAGGGCAGCACCCACACAGTTATAAATGCCTTTGACATTGACCGCAAAAAGCCGATCCCATTGATCCTCTTGCATCAGATTGATGGGGGCAAAGTGCATGATGCCGGCATTGCAGATGAGGATGTCCACGTCACCAATCTGCCGGAAAGCCGCTTCCACAGCCTGCTTGTCCGCCACATCGCAGCAGATGGCAGTCGCTCCGGTTTTCTCGGTCACGGCCCGGGCGGCGTCGTGTTTTTTTTCATAGAGGAAGGTGACACGGTCACCACGCTGGGCAAACAATGCCACAGCCGCTGCGCCGATGCCCCGGCTGCCGCCGGTGATTACCACATTTGCCATAGGCTTCTCCTTTGATAAATTGTTGTTTACAAGTTTTGTGTCATTCCGAGCCAGGGTGCACACTGGCGCACTCCAGAGTGGCCTCTCTTGCCCCTTCGGGGCAATTCACCTCCTGGGAATCCCCCGGATAGAGGGGGGAACGATCGAAAACTAGTCCCATACCTTTGGGGATTGCCACACCAGTGACATCGGTCACTGGTTCGCAATGACATCTCTTTTTAGCGCTATAAACAACAATTTATATCATCTCTAAAATATATGGAAAAAGGGCCGCGGGGCAGCCCTTTTGTTTATTTTCTGCGTCTGGGACGGTGATTTTCGTGCTGCCGCAGGGAGGAAATCTTACTGTCGGATTCTGCCATAAACTGCTTCAGCTTCTCCTCAAACAGCTGATCCGCCGTCTTGGGGGCGGGGGGATCAACAGGAGCAGCGGGGCGGCTCTGCCGGGGACGGTCGCTTCCCTGAAACTCCCGGCGGGGGGCGTTTTCCCGGGCGGGGCGGGGCTGCAGCCGCTTGATGGACAGCTTCAGCTTGCCATCCTCATTGCCCAGCACCATCACCTTTACATCCTGACCCTCGGTCAGATGCTGGCGAATGTCACTGACGAAACTCGTAGATACCTCAGAAATATGTACGAGACCCGTCATATTTTCAGGCAGGGCGATAAACGCACCAAAATTGGTGATGGATTTTACTTTTCCTTCCAGGATGGCTCCCACAGTCAACTCCATAATTTGCTTTGATTCCTCCAAAAATATTACTCGTTGGGTGCGAAGATCACGGAGTCCGGGAAGGTCAGTCCCAGTTCCTCCATGGCGATGCGAATGGCACTTTCCATGCTGCCCAGATCGTCAATGCGATCCTGCAGGGCGATGTTGCCGGATTCCAGGGACATGGCCTGGTCCCGCAGGGTGTCATATTGATTTTGAAGCCGGTCGATGGTGCCGTACAGCGCCACCACTGCCACCAGGGACAGAATGGTCGCGGACACGATGGCGGCTTTTGTGACGGGGCTGGTTTTTCGCAGGATCAGCTTGATGCGCTTGTTTTTCGCCATGGTCGGTACCTCCTTTGGCTTTGATCATCATAGTCTCTACTATTGTAAACCATTTTTTGCCGATTGCCAACATAAAAATGTAAAATTTATAAAAAATATTTGCGATTTTCTTGCCGGGCCATAAAAAAACAAGCCAAAAACCCTTCCAAACCGGCCGCAGCAGCCACCCCAGACTGCATTCCCAGAGCACCCCGCCTATCAGCATGCCCAGGGTGCAGCCCAATCGGCTGTCGCCCCCGCAGACCCCAAAGGTCAGATAAACCCAGCCCCACAGTGCCGCAATCACAAAAAGCAGATCTGTCAGACCGGTCAGACGGGGCCGCAGGGGCCGGAGAAAGTCGTATAGCCCGCCCAGCGCCCCGCCGATGCCCAGCGCGGCCAGCAGGCATTTTGCCGCCACCGCCGGGACGGTCATCCAAACAGCCGGCGCAGGCCGCCGGCAGGTCGGGGTTCCTGGTAGATCAGGGCGGAGATCACACCCTCCACCGCCACCTGTCCCCCCTCCAGAGAAAGATTTTTCAGCTGCAACTGCCGGCCGTGGATGGTCAGCATGCCCAGGGTGGTTTTCAGCACCACGGCGTTTTCATCGAAGCTAACCACTTCCGTGGCGCCGGTCATGGTCAGGGTTTTTCGTTCGTTCAGCGTCAGCTTATGGGGCAGCAAAGCCTCTTCTGCCATGTCCATCCCTCCTTATCTTGTGCAGTGTATGCCTTTGCCCGGACGGATATGCCAAAGTTGACAGCACCGCCTTTTGAGGATATACTAAGGTAAATTGTTGTTTACAGACTGTTGGAGCGGACACAAAATAAACGGTGTCATCCCGAACCATCCCGCAGGATGGTGTGGGATCCCGTGGTAACGAGGGAAAACCTGTCCCAAACGCATCGTTTTGTCGTCCCTTTCATCCGGGGGATTGCCGCACCAGTGTGCGCACTGGTTCGCAATGACATTCCTTTGGGTGATCTTTGTTTTATAAACAACAATTTATGCTGGGAGGTGGATTATGGCACAGGTTTATTTTGCCCATCGGCGGCTGCATGGCGAAAGCGGCCACGATGCAGGCCGGGCGTTGCTGGCACAGCTGTATGAAACCCATGTTGGCGGCATGCTCCCGCCCATTGCTGTGACACCGCTGGGAAAGCCCTATTTTGAAAATTCCTCCTGGCATTTTTCTATTTCCCACACAAAATACCATGCCTTCTGCGTGCTCTGTGACTGCCCTGTGGGGCTGGATGCGGAGGAAATAAACCGCCGGGTCAATCCCATTGTGGCGGAAAAGGCGTTATCCCCGGGGGAGCGGGCGCAGTACGATGCCGCTGTGGACAAAAATTGTGCCCTGCTGACCTTCTGGGTGCTGAAAGAGGCCGAGGGCAAGCGCAGTGGCCGGGGCGTGGGCATCCATCCTACTCATACGGATTTTATGTTAACCGATACCCGGGTGTTTGAATGTGAAAACTGCCTGGTGGCCATTATCTATTGAGAAAACGAAGGAGAAACCGCTATGCTTTTTGATACCCATGCCCATATGGATGACGCGGCCTTTGAGGAAGATCGTCAGGCCCTTTTGGAATCCCTGCCCGGTCAGGGATTGGCTTTGGTGCTGAATCCGGGCTGCAGTCTGGAATCTTCCCGCAATGTCAGCCGACTGGTGGGGGAGTACCCCTGGCTCTATGGCGCCGTTGGTTCCCATCCGGATGCAGCGGACGAAGTCAGCGACGCAGTCCTGGATGAATACAGAATGTTATGTAAACAAAACAACAAAATCAAAGCCATCGGCGAGATCGGCCTGGACTATCACTACGAGGACATCCCCCGGGAAATTCAGCAAGCCGCCTTCCGGGCGCAGATGGCGCTGGCGGCAGAATTGGATCTGCCGGTCATCGTCCACGAGCGGGACGCCCATGCCGACGGCATGGCCATTGTGGAGGAATTTCCCACGGTGCGGGGCGTGTTCCACTGTTATTCCGGCTCTCTGGAGATGGCCAAGTGGCTGATTGATCGGGGCTGGTACATCGGCTTTACCGGGGTGCTGACCTTCAAAAATGCCCGAAAAGCCCTGGAGGTGGCGGCGAATATCCCCTTGGATCGGATTGTGCTGGAAACCGACTGCCCCTATATGGCGCCGGAGCCCTTCCGGGGCAAGCGGAACCATCCCGGTTATCTCTACCGTATGGCAGAGCGGCTGGCAGAGCTGCGAGGTCTTCCCGTGGAGGAAATCCACCAAATCACCACGGAAAACGGCAAACGGCTATACCGCATCTGAATAGCAGAAAACAGCCACCGGAAAAGTGAACTGCCCCAGTTTGTACGGACAGTACAAAAAAGCCCCTATGTAGGAAATATTGAGTTTTAAGCGGAGTGGCGCAGCGTCAGCGGCGCCACTCCGGTTTTATTCTGGATGCGCTCGTGGTTATAAAAGTGAATGTATCTGTCGATTAGATCATTGGCTTCCTGGAATGTCTTTGGTTTGTGACGGTAGATGCACTCTGTTTTCAGAATAGAGAAAAAGTTTTCCGCCATTGCGTTGTCATA
>JBGVMD010000053.1:0-15747 GCA_045124575.1 Faecousia sp. | reverse complement strand
TCGTGAGAAGTTCCTGGAGCGTGTGTGGGATTGGAAACACAAGTATGGCAACCGCATCGTGGAGCAGCAGAAAAAGCTGGGTTCCTCCTGCGATTGGGAGCGAGCTCGGTTTACCATGGATGAAGGTTGCTCCAAGGCCGTACGTGAGGTCTTCGTTTCCCTGTACGAAAAGGGTCTGATTTACAAGGGCAGCCGTATCATCAACTGGTGCCCCAACTGCGTTACCGCACTTTCTGATGCCGAAGTCGAGTATGTGGACAAGCCCGGCCATCTGTGGCATATCCGTTATCCCTTGGCTGATGGTACCGGTGAAGTGATCGTGGCCACCACCCGTCCTGAAACCATGCTGGGTGACTCCGGTGTTTGCGTCAACCCCAACGACGAGCGCTATACCCATATCGTGGGAAAGAAGGTTCTTCTGCCCCTGGTGAATAAGGAAATTCCCATCGTAGCTGATGACTATGCCGAGATGGAATTCGGCACCGGCTGCGTCAAGATGACCCCCGCCCATGACCCCAATGACTTTGAAGTGGGTCTGCGGCACAATCTTGAGGTCATCCGTGTGCTGGATGACAACGGTAAGGTGAACGAGCTGGGCGGAAAGTATGAAGGCCTGGATCGCTATGAAGCCCGTAAGCAGATCGTTGCAGATCTGGAAGCCGGCGGTTATCTGGTCAAGATCGACGACCACGCCCATAATGTGGGCACCTGCTACCGTTGCCACAAGGATGTGGAGCCCATTATCTCTGCTCAGTGGTTTGTGAAGATGAAGCCCCTGGCACAGGAAGCCATCCGCGTGGTGAAGGAAGGGGAGACCAAGTTCGTTCCCGAGCGCTTCTCCAAGACCTATATGAACTGGATGGAAAATGTCCGCGACTGGTGTATTTCCCGCCAGCTGTGGTGGGGCCACCAGATTCCTGCCTGGACCTGTGCCGATTGCGGCCACATTACCGTTTCCCGTGAGGATGCTCATGTCTGCGCCAAGTGTGGCAGCGCTGCCATCACCCGGGAAGAGGATGTGCTGGATACTTGGTTCAGCTCTGCTCTGTGGCCCTTCGAGGTTATGGGCTGGCCCAACTGTGATGCAGAGGACTTTAAGAAGTTCTATCCCAACGATGTGTTGGTCACCGGCTATGACATCATCTTCTTCTGGGTTTCTCGTATGATCTTCTCCGGATGCGAGCATACCAGCAAGACTCCCTTCCACACCGTGCTGATCCACGGCCTGGTTCGTGATAATCAGGGTCGTAAGATGTCTAAGTCCCTGGGCAACGGCATTGACCCGCTGGAGATGATCGAGAAGTACGGCTGTGATGCCCTGCGTATGAATATGGTCACCGGCAATTCTCCCGGAAACGACATGCGTTTCTATGTGGAGCGGTGCGAGGCCATGCGTAACTTTGCAAATAAGCTGTGGAATGCATCCCGCTACGTGATGATGAACCTACAGGAGGGTGAGACCTACAGCTTGCCTGCTACCGAGAAGCTGGAGATCGCCGACAAGTGGGTGCTTTCCAAGCTGAACGGTCTGATTTCCGAAGTCACCGAAAACATGGAAGCCTATGAACTGGGCGTTGCCATCCAGAAGATCTATGACTTTATCTGGGACATCTACTGCGACTGGTATATTGAAATGACCAAGGCTCGTCTCTTTGCCGACGATGCTGACCGCAAGCACACCGCAACTTCCGTGCTGGTGTATGTGCTGGATCAGATTCTCCGTCTGCTGCATCCCTATATGCCTTTCATCACCGAGGAGATCTGGCAGTCTATTCCCCATGAGGGCGAGGCGCTGATCGTTGCCCAGTGGCCTGTGGCTTCCGAGGCCCAGAATTTTAAGGCAGAAGAGAATGCCATGGAGTCCGTTATGGCCGCCATCCGCGCCATCCGTAACCGTCGTACCGAGATGAATGTGCCTCCTTCCAAGAAGGCTGCGCTGCACATCTTTACTTCCAAGCCCCAGATCTTCACCGAGGGCGAGGGCTTCCTGCAGCGTTTGGCTTACGCGGATGAAGTGAAGCTGCTGACTGCTGAGCCGGAGAATTTGGACGGCATGGTGACCATCACCACCAGCGACGCCAAGCTCTATATCCCCATGGGCCAGCTGGTGGATGTGCAGAAGGAGATCGAGCGCATCACCAAGGAACTGGAAGCTGCCAAGAAGTTCCTGGCATCCCTGGAGGGTAAGCTCAGCAACGAGAAATTTGTCTCCCGTGCCCCCGAGACCGTGGTTGCCGCCGAGCGTGAGAAGGCAGCCAAGACTGCCGACCTCATTGCCCAGCTATCTGAATCCCTGGCAGCCATGCAGAAGCTGTAAGTACCAAATATAAACTCCAGCGGTGCAAACCTCGTGTTTGCACCGCACTTTTATTTTGCACGTTTCCTAGTTCCGACGGGAATTTTACATTTGGTTTACTATACTCGAACTAACTTGATACAAAGGAGGACAACCATGCATTTCACCAGTTTCCTGCAGGATGGTAATCTGACCGTGGCGCTTACCGGGGAGATTGACCATCACTGTGCCAAAAACTACATTCGAGCCATCGCCGCAAAAATTGAGGCGTATTCCCCGTCTATATGCATTTTGGATTTTTCCGATGTGACCTTCATCGACTCCTCCGGCATCGCCGTTGTTATCAATGCCTTCCGGGAAATGAAGAAAATCGATGGTGTCATTATGCTGACAGGAATTGGCTCCCAGCCCATGAAGGTATTCCGAGCGGCGGGGATCGATAAAATCATTGAAATCCGAGAGGTGGCAATATGAAATTCGAAAACTATATGATCCTGGAGTTTCCCAGTAAATCCTGTAATGAGGCATTTGCTCGGTCGGCGGTTTCCTGCTTTGCGGCCCAATTAGATCCGACTATGGAGGAATTGGGGGATATTCGCACCGCTGTTTCCGAAGCAGTGACCAACGCCATTGTCCATGGGTATCCCGATGAGCTGGGTATTATTTCTCTGCGTTGCCGCATTTTGAAGGATAATGTGCTTGACATTGTTATTAAAGACAGGGGAGCGGGTATTGCCGATATTGAGCAGGCGAGAAGACCCATGTATACCACCGGCGGCGCAGATCGAAGTGGCATGGGCTTTACCATTATGGAAAGCTTCATGACCAATTTGGAAATATCTTCCCAGCCCGGCAAAGGAACAACCGTTCATATGCGTCGAAAGTTGCAACGGAGAAAATGACAAAAACCGAAGAATTAATCGCAAAAGCCCAACAAGGGGATAAGTCTGCTTCAGAACTCCTTGTGACGGAAAATGCGGGACTCATTTGGTCCGTGGCCCGACGGTTTCTTGGCCGGGGAACGGAGGCGGACGATCTGTACCAATTGGGCTGTCTGGGATTCATCAAGGCCGTGGATGGGTTTGATTTGAGTTTTGGTACGCAGTTTTCTACCTATGCCGTTCCCAAGATTGCAGGGGAGATCCGCCGATT
Organism: Faecousia sp.; assembly: GCA_045124575.1. GTDB lineage: Bacteria > Bacillota > Clostridia > Oscillospirales > Oscillospiraceae > Faecousia. The sequence continues at coordinate 12,299 of JBGVMD010000053.1, read as the reverse complement.
CTTGCGGGATGATGGTGCAGTGAAAGTCTCCCGCAGTATTAAAGAGCAAGCCCTTGTGATCCGCACTGTGCGTAGTCAGCTGGCCACTACCCTTGGCCGAGAACCTACCATTTCAGAAATTGCCGAGCAAACCGGCTTTTCTTCGGAAGAAATTGCCTTGGCGGAAAATGCCACCGCCTCCACAGAGTCTATTCATCGACAGACTGGCGATGATGGCTTCAGCCTGGAGAATATTCTCACTGATACGGAATCGGAGGAAATGCTGGTGGAAAAAATATCTCTGCGCCAAGCCATAGAAAAGCTACCGGAACGGGAGAAAAATGTGATCAAGCTTCGCTATTTCCATGGCTTGACCCAGGACCGGGCGTCAAAAGTTCTGGGTGTCAGCCAGGTGCAGGTCTCTCGCATCGAAAAAAAGGCACTACAAAGTCTGAAAACACTCCTGCGCTAATCAACAATTACCCCTTTACCTTTTGCCGAAAATACGCTAAAATAGTAGCACTATTTGTGAGGTGCTACTATGACACAAGAAATGCTTACACGTTTTGTCGCCGCAAGGCGTCATTATATCGAAAGTCAGTTTGCCAACTTAAATCCCGTGCAGCGTCAAGCGGTGCTGACCACCCAAGGTCCGTTGCTGCTTTTGGCCGGCGCCGGTAGCGGCAAGACCACGGTGCTCATCAACCGTATTGCCAATCTCATTCGCTTTGGCTGTGCAAGCGATTCGGATCTGGTGCCGGATACGGTGACAGAAGAGGATGTGCTCTTTTTGGAGGGATTGCAGGAACCTGTTTCAGACATGGATCGTAACCGTGTGGACTATCTCTGCGCCCTTGAACCGGTGGCTCCCTGGAATATCATTGCCGTCACCTTTACCAACAAGGCCGCCAACGAGCTGAAGGAGCGTTTGGTGCGCATGGTCAATCCGGAAGCCAGTGAGGTTTGGGCCATGACCTTCCATTCCGCATGTTGCCGCATCCTGCGCCGCCATGCGGAACTGGTGGGTTACACGGGCAGCTTTACCATCTATGATACGGCTGACTCCGAGCGGGTGATGAAAGAAATCATCAAGGATATGGGTCTGGATGATAAGACCTTTCCGGCAAAATATGTGCTGAGCATTATCAGTCGGGAAAAAGATGCCATGACCACCCCTGAGACCATGCTCTCCCGGGCGGAAATGGCTGGTCAGCACCAGGCTATTCATGTGGCGCGTGCCTATCAGAAATATCAAAACCGCCTAAAAGAAAACAATGCGGTTGATTTTGATGATATTATTCTGCTGACAGTGCGCCTGTTGCAGGAAAATGAGGATGTCCGTACTTATTATCAGCGGAAATTCCGCTATGTGCTGGTTGACGAGTATCAGGACACCAACCATCTGCAGTATCTGCTTACCAGTTTGCTGGCCGGCGGGTATGAGAATATCTGTGTTGTTGGTGACGATGATCAGAGCATCTACCGCTTCCGTGGCGCGACCATTGCCAATATTCTGGACTTTGAAAAGCAGTACAGGGGCGCCCGGGTGATACGCTTGGAGCAGAATTACCGTTCCACACAGTCCATTTTGAATGCGGCCAACGCTGTTATCGCAAATAATCTGGGCCGCAAGGGCAAGAAATTGTGGACATCCAATCCCCAGGGGGATCCGGTGGTGGTCTATGAGGCCGCCGATGAGCGAGGGGAAGCCAGCTTCGTCACAGGCCAGATCTTGGCTGGAAAGCGGCAGGGAAGAGCAATGAGGGATCATGCCATCTTGTACCGTACCAATGCCCAGTCCAATGCGCTGGAATATGATCTGAAGCGTAATGGTATTCCGTACCGAATTATCGGCGGTACCCGTTTCTTTGATCGGGCTGAAGTCAAGGATATGCTGGCATATCTTTGTGTGATCAACAATCGCAGTGACGATCTGCGCTTGAAACGAATTATTAATAATCCGCCCCGTGGTATCGGTGCAAAGACGGTGGAAACCGCCCAGCGGCTGGCAGAGGCTGCGGAACTACCGCTATATCAGGTGGTTTCCGACCCGGCATCTTATGCGCCGCTGGAAAAGTCTGTGGCAAAACTGGGACAGTTCAGTCGTCTGATCGAAGATTTGGCGCAACTGCTGGTTGCGGGAACGCCTCTTCCGGACTTCTATGAGGAACTGATGCACCGCAGCGGCTATATCCGCATGCTGGAAGAAAAACCTACCGAGGAAAACAAAACCCGGTTAGAAAATGTAAAGGAATTAAAGTCCAGCATACTGGCCTATGTGGAAAATGATCCCGACCCAAGCTTGGCAGGGTTTCTGGAAGAAATCGCTTTGTACACCGATTTGGAGGAGTATAATGCAGATGACGATGCCGTGGTACTGATGACTATTCACTCGGCCAAGGGTCTGGAATTTCCCCATGTGTTCCTGGTTGGCTTTGAAGATGGCCTGTTCCCCGGGATGCGGGCCATCGGCGATCGGGAGGAAATGGAAGAGGAACGTCGACTGTGCTACGTGGCCATTACCCGAGCCAAGCAGTGTCTTACCATTTCCCATGCCCGGAGCAGAATGCTTTACGGACGCACCGCTGCTGCCATGGCCAGCCGTTTTTTAAGAGAAATTCCGGCTGACCTGACTGTCAAAAAGGGAGGATTTCAGTCTGCCGGACAGAGGGGAACATCGTTTGATAGTGGTAGCACAACCCGTTATGTGCAACCCACAGTTGCTCCCAAACCCAGCTACTTGTCTGCCAGCCCCATGCCCAAGACAGCTATGCTGGATTTGAATCGGGGAGATATGGTCAGTCACAGCGCTTTTGGCACCGGACTGGTCTTGAGCGTGATGAAAATGGGCGGCGACGCATTGCTGGAGATTGCCTTTGACAAGTATGGTACGAAAAAGCTGATGGCAAAAACCGCTTCGGTGCACATGAAAAAACTGTAATAATTTCAAATTCCCCGTCATACCAATGGACGGGGGGATGGATATGAAGCGATGGATACGCAGAGCGGTTTGGCTGACTTCGTTGTTGGCCCTGGCGCTGATTGTGGGCTTTTTTCTTGTTCGAAACAAATACTACGCTGTGATTACCAATCTGGCTCAGACGCAGGTCACCAATTCTACTTCGGATCTCATTAACGATGCGGTGGCCAAACAGATTTCCGACGGTCACATCGCCTATGACCGGATCGTTTACTTCGAAAAAGACCTCAATGGCCGTATTACAGCGCTAAAAACCAACATCGGGGAAGTTAATACCCTGAAAACCGAGACCTTAAACATCATCAATGAAGAAATTTTGAAATCAGACAGTTCTGACATGGGGATTCCCATCGGCAGCCTGATTTTGCCGGAGTTTCTGTCCGGACGCGGCCCCAAAATCCCAGTTCAGGTCCTTTCAGTGCGCAATTCTGATGCCACTTTTGAGAGCAATTTTACCCATGCGGGTATCAATCAAACCATGCATCAGCTGAACATGAGCGTGCTGGTGGATGTGGCAGTCCTTGTGCTGGGACGAACGGTCAATTTTACCGTGTCCAGTCAGGTGGTGGTGGCCGAAACCATCATCGTCGGCGATGTGCCGGATACTTTTTTACAAGCGGGAGGTTAATATGAACCCCAGAGAGAGAATTTTGGAGTTGAGCCAGCTGCTCACTCAGGCGGGCTACCAGTATTATGTGCTGGACGACCCGCAAATGCCTGATTTTGAATACGACCGACTGCTGAGAGAACTGGAGGAACTGGAAGCCCAATATCCCCAGTTTGCTCTGCCGGATTCTCCCACCAAGCGGGTGGGCGGTGAGGCACTCAGTCAATTTGAAAAATATAGCCACCCTGTGCCGCTGATGAGCCTTCAGGATGTTTTCTCCCAAGAGGAACTGACGGATTTTTTGGGAAAGGTGAAGGGGGAGTGCACCAATGCGGCTTTTTCCGTTGAGCCTAAAATTGATGGTCTGTCTGTTGCCTTGGAGTATGAAAACGGTGTCTTTGTCCGGGGTGCTACCCGGGGTGACGGCAATGTGGGCGAAGATGTAACAGAAAACCTAAAGACCATCCGTTCCATTCCCATGACCATTCCCGATGCCCCCGTCCGGCTCATTGTCCGTGGCGAGGTGTTTATGCCGAAAGCCAGTTTTGAAAAGCTGAATGCCCGCCAGGAGATGCTGGGAAAACCGCTGTTTGCCAACCCCAGAAATGCCGCTGCAGGATCTTTGCGGCAGCTGGATCCCAAAATTGCCGCACAGCGGGGATTGGATATTCTGATTTTTAATATCCAGTTGTGCGATGGTGTGACGTTTTCGAGCCACGCTGAGACATTGGACTACTTGCGACAGAGGCGTTTTAAAGTCATCAATAACGCTGTACTGAGTGACCCGCAGGCGATCGTCACCGAGGTGATGGCCATCAATGAGCGGCGGGAAAATTATTCTTTCGACATTGACGGTGCAGTCATCAAACTGGACGATCTTGTTGACCGCGAAAAGCTGGGTGCTACTGCCAAATTTCCTCGCTGGGCTGCCGCGTATAAGTATCCTCCCGAGGTCAAACCCACCGTCGTGGAGGACATTATCGTGCAGGTGGGCCGCACCGGCGTGCTGACCCCCAAGGCTGTGGTGCGCCCTGTGCGCTTGGCGGGAACCACGGTCACCAATGCTACACTGCACAATCAAGACTTCATTACGGAGCGGGATATTCGCATCGGCGACACGGTGCTCATCCGCAAGGCTGGTGAGATCATCCCGGAGATTTTGGAAGTGGATGTTTCCAAGCGACCTGCCGATAGCCAGCCCTATCACTTGCCCTGTGCTTGCCCGGTGTGTGGTGCACGGGTAGAGCGTGATGAAGATGGCACATTCCTACGTTGCACCGGGGCCAACTGTCCTGCCCAGCTGGTACGGGTGATCGCCCATTTTACCAGCCGGGATGCCATGGACATCGAGGGCCTGGGCGAGGCCATCGTGGAAGCATTGGTAGAAAACGGGCTGATCGGTTCTGTGGCGGATATTTATTATCTGACCTTGGATGATATCAAGTCCCTTTGGAAATCCGGCCAAACTGCAGCAAAGAAACTTTTGGCGGCAATTGAGCAGAGCAAGCAGCAGGATCTGAGCCGCTTGATCTATGCGCTTGGTATTCGCCAGGTGGGCGCCAAGACAGGCAAAGTGCTTGCTTCCCATTTTGGAACACTGGATGCTTTGGCTGCTGCTACGGTAGAGGAATTGACAGCCGTTCCAGATGTGGGCGCTGTGACTGCGGAAAATATCCACAGCTGGTTCCGTCAGACGCAGTCCATGGAAATTCTGGAAAAACTGCGGGCCGCAGGTGTGAATTTTGAGAGTACGCGGGCGGTGACAGATACTCGTTTTGCAGGTTTGACCTTCGTACTGACAGGAGCGCTGACCAAGTTTACCCGGGACGAAGCTACCGAGAAGATCGAACTGTTTGGCGGCAAAGCTGCCGGATCGGTCAGCAAAAAGACGAGCTATGTGGTGGTAGGCGAAAACGCCGGCTCCAAGGAAAAGAAAGCACGCGAGTTGGGCATTCCCATCCTGACAGAGGATGATTTCCTGGCTATGATCGAATAATATAATGAAAAAGGACCGCCATTGGGCGGTCCTTTTTGTATGGATAAATTTACTTCTCCTCGTTTGCGTAGGGCTCCAGGAAAGCGTGGAAGTGACGCATGGGCAGGGTGCGACCCTTGGTAATGCGCATGTTGGGGATGCTCTCACGATCCTCATACAGCTCCTTAACGGCTGCGATGACATAGTCCATATGCTCCTGGTTGAACATGGAGCGGTTCACAGCGAAACGCACCACGTTGCACAGCTCTTCCTGCTGCTCGGGGGTCTTCAGATCGTACTCCATGGAGTAATCGCCCAGCTCGGAAGTGCGGATGCCGTAACGGCGGATCAGCTCGATAGAGAAGCCCTGGCCGGCAAAGGTCTCGTGGCCGCGCTTGTTGTCGAAGAACTCGGTCATGTTGATGTAAACACCGTGACCGCCGGCGGGCAGGATAACGCCCTTAACACCGGCCTTGTAGAAGCCCTGGGCCAGGTACTCACACTGCTTAACACGAGCTTCCTGATAGTTGAAGTTGCACTCTTCGTACAGACCGGCTGCCAGAGCCATAATATCACGGCCGGACATACCGCCGTAGGAGTCGTTACCATAGCAGGAGATCTGCTTGACCTTCAGCTTCACGCCGATGTCGGCAATCAGGTTGCCCTCTGCATCGAAGTCGGAGAACTTCTTCCAGAAGCGGCCCTTGTCACGGAAGGCCAGCATACCGCCCATGTTGGCGTGGCCGTTCTTCTTGGCAGACATGGTGAAGCCGTCACAGTAGGAGAACATCTCGGTGGCGATCTCAGCGATGGACTTATCGGCATAGCCATCTTCGTTGACCTTGATGAAGTATGCGTTCTCAGCCCAGCGAGCCACGTCGAACATGAAGGGAATATCATACTTCTCAGCGATCTTGGCAGTCTCGCGGATGGACTTCATGGAAACAGCCTGGCCACAGACGGTGTTGTTGGTGATGGTGGTGTAGATCAGGGGGACATTCTCGGGACCAACGGCCTCAATCAGCTCTTCCAGCTTCTTGACGTCCATATCGCCCTTGAAGGGGTTCTTCTCATACACGCCGCCCTCGGGAACTTCGTACAGCAGCTCCTTGTTGTACAGGTTGCGGGGGATGGAGCCCATCTGCTTGATGTTGCCCTCGGTGGTGTCGAAGTGGCCGTTGGAGGGAATGGTGAACACCTTGCCGGGATGACGCTCGGACATGATCTTCTTGACCATTTCAAACAGGACGGACTCAGCAGCACGACCCTGCTGGATGATGAAGGTGTTGGGGCGCTCCAGCTGTGCGGCACCACCGTTGAACAGACCACCTTCGTACTCGCACAGATACAGCTCGTCCATCAGCTTGTCAATGTCGGTGCAGTCGGTACGTACCAGGTCAATGGACTTCTTCCAGTTCTTCTCGCCGCCGCGCTCGAAAATGTCACGGAATGCATCCAGCAGCACATAGTAGCCCTTGTTGCGGCCGTAGCTTTCGTCGCCCAGGAACATGGTGGCCCACTGCTGATCAGTCATAGCGGTGGTGCCGGAATCGGACAGCATATCAATGGTCAGCATACCGGCAGGGAATGCAAACTCATTGTAGTGGGTAGCCTTCAGGGCACGCTCACGCTGCTCAACAGTTACCTCGGGAATATTACGGGTGACATAGGTAACGGAGCGAGGGGTTTTTACGTTCAGGGGATATTCTTTTGCCATATTGTTTACCTCCAAGTTTTTTCAGAGGCACCCCGGTCATCGAAGGAATCCGACTGGCGGACAGTACCAAAGGATATTTTCACTGATTTCCAGAGGAAATCCACTGTAGATAATAGCATTTTGTACAGAAGATGTCAATCGCTGCTATGGAAAAGTGGACTGTTTTACTGAAAATAATATCTGCTCGCACTTGCATATTTATCCCTTTGTCGATATAATAAACATAGTATACGAAAGAGGAAGGGATACTGTGAAACGGATGCAAAATAAACGTCAGAGCATTGGCTTACTTCAAGGTTTGGCCATTGTGGTGGGCATGATTATCGGATCGGGCATTTTTTTGAAACCCAGCATTGTTCTCAGCAATGCCGGTAGTCCTGTTCTTGCTTTGATTGCATGGGTTCTGGGTGGTGTTGTAACCTTGTGCTCAGCGCTGTCCATTGCAGAAATCGCCTCTAACATTCCCATAGCTGGTGGCCTATACACCTATCTGGAGAAACTGTACGGCGAAAAGGTTGGCTTTTTGCTGGGGTGGGTTCAGTCGGTGATTTCTTATCCGGCATCCGTTGCGGCACAAGCGATTGCCTTTGCCACTTATGCTGCCTATTTTATCCCAATGACAGCTTGGCAGCAGCGGTTTATGGCCTTCGGCGTACTGGCTTTGTTGCTGGTGCTCAATATTCTCTCTACCAGATGCGGTGGTGTGATTCAAGTGATCGCCACCGTGGGCAAGTTAATTCCTGTAGCGGCGATTTTGGGATTTGGTTTGTTCAGCGGCATAGCACCTGGTGCATCCGGCCTGAGCAGTGAACTGATCGGGCAGGGGGGAGGCGGCATCGGCGCGGCCATCTTGGGTACCCTTTGGGCTTATGATGGCTGGATCGGTGTTACCAACATGGCCGCAGAGATGAAGAATCCTAAGAAAAACCTACCCAAAGTGATTTCCATTGGCATCATTTTCGTGATCGCTGTGTACGCAGTGTTCAATATCGTGCTGTTCAACGCTGTGCCTGCCGACCAGCTGGCGACCTCGGAGACCCCTGGTGCGGATGCCGCTGTGGCACTTTTGGGAGAAGGTGGAGCGACTTTCCTTACCATTGGTATCATGATTTCTGTTTTTGGTGCCCTCAACGGTTATCTGATGACGGCTGCCCGCGTGCCCCAAGCCATGGCAGAGCGCGGTCAACTGCCGCTGAGCGGCATTTTGGGAAAGATTCATCCCAAGTTCGGTACGCCCAGCAACGCTCTGATTATGCAGGCCCTGTTGGCAGTGGTGTATATCCTGTCCGGATCGTTTAATTTCCTAACGGATCTGTTGATTTTCGTTTTGTGGATCTTCTTCACTTTGGGCGTCATTGGTGTCTTGGTGATGCGTTCTCGCGGGTTGTCCAGACGGAACAATTATCGGGTACCGTTGTATCCGATTGCTCCTATGATTGGTATTCTTGGTAGCCTCTTCATTTTAGGAAGCACTGTGTTGGATGAGCCGATTCAGTCGCTGATTGGTATTGGCGTGACCCTGCTGGGTTTGCCCGTTTATTATTTGCTCAAGCACAGAAACAGATAAAGAGAGGAATCCTTTTATGGCAACCAATAAGCTCAGCCGTCAGGAACAAAGAAGTATGTTGATGGCCAATGAGTCTATTCCACGGCTGATTATTAAAATGTCAGTTCCCACAATCGTAGCATTTTTGATCAATTCCATTTATTCGCTGGCTGACACCTATTTTGTCAGCAGCCTGGGAGATAATGCGACTGCAGCGGTAACGGTAAATTCTTCTTTGGATCAGCTGATTATGATGTGCGGATCGATGCTTGCCGTTGGCGCCAATAGCTATATTGCTCGACTTTTGGGCCAGGGAAATGACAAGAAGGCCAGTCAGGTTCTTTCCACAGCGTTTTTCCTGGCATTTGGTCTGGGCCTTACCCTTACGGTATTTGGTAGCATTTTTGTGACGCCCATGGTAAGACTGTTGGGTGCAAAGGCCCAATATGAGCAATACTCCATCGACTATGCTACCTATGTGCTCTTGGCGGCACCCTTTATGGCTTCCAGCTTTGTGATGAACCAGTGCTTGAGAAGCGAAGGAAGTGCAATGCTTAGCATGATCGGTATGGGCGCTGGTGGTATTTTGAACTGCATCCTCGACCCTATTTTCATTTTTGGATTCGATATGGGTGTGGCGGGAGCATCTTTGGCCACGGCTATTTCGAAATTGGTCAGCTTCTCTATCCTGATTTTTCCCTATCTATTTCGTCGCAGCGTGCTGCACCTGTCTATTCGAAACTTTTATTTCTGCAAGGATATTATCGGCAAAATCGTATCGGTTGGATCATCTTCCATGTTCCGCAGCGGCTTGGCGGTAGTTGCCAATACGCTGCTGGCACATTTGGCTGGTGATGTAGGCGGGGCAGCATTGGTGGGTGGCATCGGCGTTGCCAATAAAATTATGATGTTCCCCTTCAGCATTATTCTGGGGTTTGGCACCGGTTTCCAACCAGTGGCAGGCTTTAACTGGGGCGCTCGGAAGTATGACCGTGTCCAGCAGAGCTATCGTTTTTGCTCCACGGTGGCCATTGTGGGTGCTGTGGTTTTGTCTTCCATCCTGGCAATCTTTGCAGTGCCGATCATGGGCGCATTCGGTGAAACAGGTGGCCTGCAGCAGGGATATGGCGCTTTTTGTATTCGCTTGCAGTGTTTGGCACTGCCTGTACATGCCTGGGTTGCAGTTGTGAATATGCTCTGTGCTGGCTTGGGAAAGGCCAAGGGCGCATTCCTGCTGGCAACTTCCCGTCAGGGTACCTGCTTCATTCCTATTTTGTTCCCCTTGGTTTATTTCTTCCAGGCCAATGGCATTGTGGCTGTGCAGGCGATGGCGGATATTCTGAGCCTGGCAATGGCAATTCCAATCGCCATCAAGGTCACAAAGGAAATTCGTCTCACGCGGGAACGATTCGAACGGGAAAACGAAATTTCGACTTGACAAGTGTGATATAATCCAAACGAAACAGTTTTTTTGCAGGAGGTGAGCATTTGGAAAAGGACAGCATCAAAGTGGCAGCCACCAATCGGGAAGCCCGGCATGAGTATTTCATCGAGGAAGAGTATGAGGCCGGTATCGAATTGGTGGGAACGGAAGTTAAATCCATTCGTGCAGGTACACTGAATTTGAAAGACGCTTGGTGCGGCATAAAGGATGGCCAGCTGCTTCTGAATCAAATGCACATCTCGCCCTACGATCATGGTAACCGTTTCAATGTGGACTCCCGCCGCCCGCGCAGACTGCTGATGCATAAGCGGGAGATCATGCGCCTGCTTGGTAAGGTCAAGCAGGATGGATATGCGCTGATCCCACTGTCGGTCTACTTTAAAGGCAGCCTTGTGAAGGTGAAGGTAGGCCTGTGCAAGGGCAAAAAACTACACGATAAAAGACAAGCCGAAGCCGAGCGTGACGCCAAGCGTCAGATCGAGCGGGCTATGAAGGAGAGATATTAATATGGCAAATCCTACTTTTAAAATTACCATGGAAAAGGGCGGTGTGATCGAAGGTGAACTGTATCCCGAAATCGCACCTCAGTCTGTTGCAAACTTCATTGATCTGGCCGAGCATAACTATTACGATGGCCTGATCTTCCACCGTGTTATCCCCGGATTTATGATCCAGGGTGGTTGCCCCGAGGGCACCGGCATGGGTGGTCCCGGCTACTGCATCAAGGGCGAGTTCTTCTTTAACGGCATCAAGAATGACCTGCGTCATAAGCGTGGCGTTCTGTCCATGGCACGTTCTTCTTCTCCCAATTCCGCCGGCAGCCAGTTCTTCATTATGCATCAGGATGCCAAGCACCTGGACGGCCAGTATGCTGCCTTTGGCAAGGTCACTTCCGGTCTGGACGTGGTGGATGCCATTGCTGCAACTCGTACCGGTCGCAACGACCGCCCCGTGGAGGATCAGAAGATCGCTTCCATCACTGTCGAGCGTAACGGTGCTACTCTGGCAGAACTGAAGAAGCTGCCCGATCCCTACGGCCGATTCTAATGTTTCAAACGGTGGGATGCCAGCCATCCCACCGCCCATATGGGGCCGTACTGGTTTCGACGGGGGTAGTGAGGCTGGATAAGCGGGCCGTGGCGCCTGACCACGATAAAACGGGTATCTTTTAAATTTAACTGACAACAATACTGTTGCTCTGGCTGCCTAATTAGGCGCCCATCCGCCCCGGAAGGTCTACGAGCCGGGCTCGGGTGTGATTTGAGTAGAGAACGTGTGCACGCAAAGCTTTGCGCGTGCCATGCATTATGAAGCTACTGATTCCCGCAGGGTGTTTGTTCCCGTCGGGTTGAGGGAATGTAAATAACAAACTGCGCCCGGAGAAGTTCTTTCCAAGTTGCTTTCGGACAGGGGTTCGATTCCCCTCGGCTCCACCATACGGGTATTACGCGAACCCATATTATTTCTTTGGTGGTATTGCCATCAAAGTACCGTTCGACCGTAATGCCAATAAGAAAAAGAAACCCAGTTCTTGATGAACTGGGTTTCTTTTTCTCTTAATCATCTTCTTCATCATCGTCATAGTCATATGTCGGTTGGATTACTTTTACTTCGTATTGTCTTTGGAGTCTCTTGTTTTTCTTAAGCCACGCTTCATAATATTTTTTCCCGTCCTCTGTAGTGAAAAAATATTTCATATTGAGCACTTGGTGCTTTGCAAATGCTTTGAATTGTCTGTCAAAGCTTTTGCTGTTTATCGCATCAATGAATTCTTTACTGACAAGTTCCATTTATCCTCCAAACAAAAAACCCAGTTCACACACATGTGAACTGGGTTTTTGAGTAGTTATGTATTAAAGTTGTTTTTTCTTTCTGGGTATTCTAGTAGGATCGTACTTCATCATTATGGTCATTGTAAGCTCGCTGATGATATATGCTTTCACGTCTTCATCCACGACATATGTAACCATGCCTTTGCCATCTAGATAATCAGGGATGCCCATTTTATACAGTAAGCCTTCTATCTCATCATCCGAACCATAGATGCCCTC
>JBGVMD010000052.1:0-33576 GCA_045124575.1 Faecousia sp. | reverse complement strand
CATCCCGCAGGATGGTGTGGGGATCCCGTGGTAACGAGGGAAAACCTGTCCTAAACGCATCGTTTTGTTATCCCTTTTATCCGGGGGATTGCCACACCAGTGTGCGCACTGGTTCGCAATGACATACTTCTTGTGGTGCGCCAAACAACAATTTATCGTAGATAAGGATTGGTTTTCTTTTCGTAGTCCAATGTGGAATCTTCGCCGTGACCGGGGAAGACTCGATAATTGCGCTCCAAAGCACAGATCCGCCGCAGGGATTTGCGCATTTCAAAAATGGAACTGCCGGGGAAATCGCAGCGGCCCATGCTGCCTGCAAACAGGGTGTCACCGCTGAACATGGCATCCTCAATGAGCAAGCAAACAGATCCGGCGGTATGACCCGGGGTGCACATCACCAAAATATCCATGCCCGCAACCTGCAGTTTCCCCTCGGCGGGGTACTCGTCCGTATAATACAGCGGACCGGCAGTCAATTGGGGCGGCATAGCGGTTTCTTCCGGACGTATATACACCTTGCAACCGTAGGTTGCGGCCAGATCCCGCACTGCACCCACATGGTCAAAATGCCCGTGGGTCAGTAGAATCGCCTCCGGCTCCAGCCTAAGCCCATCCAGTTTATCGCAGATGGTATGGACCTCATAACCCGGATCAATGACGATGCATTTGGAGGAATCCAGAGGATGGACAATATAGCAGTTGGTTTGATAAGCGCCAAGGGGCATGCAGAAAAGCTTAATCATGTTTACCTCCGGGGCGTATCCATCAGCTGATCGGTGTCCATAATCAGGGTCACCGGGCCATCATTGACGGATGCGACTTTCATATCAGCGCCAAACTGCCCGTGTTGGGGGGGATAGCCCAATTCCTCACAAATGGAAAGGAATTTTTCATACATGGCGTTGCCCAGTTCCGGACCTGCGGCATCGGTGAAGCTGGGCCGGCGGCCCTTGCGGCAATTGCCGTACAAGGTGAATTGGCTGACCACCAGCACCTCGCCGCCCACGGCATCCAGTCCCAAATTCATTTTTCCATTTTCGTCTTCAAAGATCCGCAGACCCAACGCTTTTTCTGCCAGATAGCGGCATTCCTTTTCGGTATCATTGGGGCCGACACCCAGTAAGATCAAAAATCCTTTTCCAATCTGGCCGACAACTTCACCGTCGATGGTCACAGAGGCGGAAGTTACTCTTGTCAATACAGCGCGCATATATAATATCTCCCTGTAAAAAGAAGTATGTCATTGCGAGGGGACCCCAAACGGGGGCGACATGGCAATTCCCTCGGGATTCAAAAGCTTCCGGGGATTGCTATACCAGTCTGCAGACTGGTATCGATGACAGCGATAGAATCAGTTCTGTCCTCTTCTGGAGCCCACCACATCCCGGATATTCAAAAGCTTGGTGCGGATGGTTTCCAGTTCCTCAACATTTTTGACTTCAAACCGGACGGTGAATACACTCTTTCCGCCCGGCAGATCTTTGCCGTTCAGTTCTTTCAGCCGCACACGGGTGGTGGACATGACGGTAGCCACATCCAACAGCAGCCCATCGCGGGTGATGCAGTCCAATTCCAGAGTGGTTTCAAAGGGTTGGTTATCCTGATTTGCCCAGCGAACCCGTACCCAACGGGCAGCCTGGGGCTGTTCGTGGCGATGGGCGGCATTGGGGCAATCTGCCCGGTGGACGGACACACCGAAACCCTTGGTAACAAAGCCTGCAATGGCATCACCGGGCACCGGCGTACAGCACTTAGCGAATTTGATCATGCAGGAATCGATATCTTCCACGATGACACCGTTAACTGCATGCCGGTCGCTGTGTTCGCCGGGCTTGACCACGGGCACAGGGGGCTTGTCATTGGCCTGGATTTTCATGGCCCGGTTCATTTCGTCCCGGATACGACCCACAGCTTTGAGTGCGGTCAGACCGCCGTAGCCGATGGCGGCGTACATATCTTCCCAGTTGTCAAAGCTCAGCTTTTTCAGCAGCTGGGGGCTGACCTCCGGGTCAATGGTCAGAGACAGTGGCAGACCGGTGCGGCGCATTTCTGCTTCGAAGGCAGAGCGGCCGTGTGCCACATTTTCTTCCCGCTTTTCTTTCTTAAACCACTGCTTGATTTTGGTGCGGGCTTGGTTGGATTTACAGATATTCAGCCAGTCGCGGCTGGGGCCCTTGGCACTCTTGGAGGTCAGGATTTCCACAATGTCGCCGTTGCTCAGCTGACTGTCAATATTGGCAATGCGGTTATTGACCTTGGCGCCGATCATGGCATTGCCCACGCCGGAATGGATGGCATAGGCAAAGTCAATGGGGGTGGAGCCGGCGGGCAGGGAAACGATGCGTCCCTTGGGGGTAAAGACGAACACCTCATCGTCGAACATATCGATCTTCAGCGATTCAATGTATTCATCCGCGTCGGAATCCTGCTGGCTTTCCAGTAGACGGCGTACCCATTCGAAATCCTTCTCCGAGCCGTTGCCGCTGCCTTGCTTGTATTTCCAGTGGGCAGCAATACCGTATTCGGCAGTTTCGTGCATGTCCCAGGTGCGGATCTGCACCTCAAAGGGGATGCCCTGCTTGCCAATGACGGTGGTGTGCAAACTCTGATACATATTGGGCTTGGGGGTGGAGATATAGTCTTTGAACCGTCCCGGTACCAGGTTAAACAAATCATGGATATGACCCAGCACATTGTAGCAGTCGGGAATGGTATCCACAATCACCCGGAAGGCATACAGGTCATACAGTTCGTCAATGCTCTTGCCCTGGGTCTGCATTTTCCGGTAGATGGAGTAGACATGCTTGATGCGACCATAAGCAGTATTGCGGATGCCCATGGCAGACAGCCGGTCAGAGATCTTATTCTGAATGGTACGCATGAAGGCTTCGTCCTGCTCCTTGTGATCACCCAGATAGGCCATGATGGTGTTGTAATCATCCGGCACCAGATATCGCAGGGAAATATCCTCCAGTTCCCACTTGATCTTCTGCATACCAAGCCGGTGGGCCAGGGGAGCATAGATGTCCATGGTTTCCCGACATTTGCTGATCTGCTTGGCCGGGGTCTGGTATTGCATGGTGCGCATATTGTGGAGCCGGTCAGCAATTTTGATCAGCACCACACGAATGTCCTTACTCATGGCCATGAACATTTTTCTCAGGTTTTCCATCTGAGCCTGTTCGGTGGAGGTAAAATTGGCCCGGGTCAGTTTGGTAACGCCTTCCACCAATTCTGCCACGGTCTCGCCAAATTGGTTGGCGATATCATCGTGAGAAGCATCGGTGTCCTCAATGCAGTCGTGGAGCAGGGAGGCCAGAATGGCATCGGTGTCCAGACCGAATTCGGCAACGATGGCAGCAACAGCCAGGGGGTGAATGATGTAGGGGGAACCATCCTTGCGCTTCTGGTATTTGTGCTTTTCATTGGCATAGGCGATGGCCTGCTCAATGATGGGCATATCCTCAATGATGGCGCGCTTTTGCAGTGCGGCCTTCAGTTCGTCATAATGAAATTCAAAGCTTTCCAAGAAGTTCACTCTCTTTCGCTTGCAGAAGTTTCTGCATGGTTTTGCTGGTTTGCAGGTCAGCTTTTTCTCCTGCGGGGGACAGCTGGATCAGAAGTTTCTTTTTCATGCGCCGCATTTGCAGCAGCTTGACATCTGCAAAGATGTCAAGACATACCAGCATTTTTCCCAGCGGCAGGGGCAGACGGGCCTTGCGAACGATTTTTCTGCACAGGCAGTCCGGTGTCTCCTCGATATAATCTGTGCCGCAGGATGCCAAATACCGCCATACGGCTCCCAGCGTGGCCCGGTCAGGCAGAAGATCAGCGGCTTCCTGGGAAGAAATGGTACCGGCACCCAGCTTGTGATAGCTGTTACAGTCGCAGCAGCAGTCAAATTGGCAGCTGGGGCGAATATCCTGAATGTTCAGCTGTACGGTTCGTTCACCACGGAATTCATTGACCTGGGGAATGAACGCCACATCCACCACATCGCCGACTTCGATGGAGGCACTTTGAGGCGTCATACCAAATCCGATGGCGTTTAGGCTGTGATAGCCCTGCCGCAGCCGCAGCCGGGTATGACGTCCGTTGCCCACCAGGCTGATGCGCTCCACGGTCAAATTCTCCATGACCAGCACCGGCTTGGGGCAACCGTTGCCGCAGGGTTCCAGCGCATTCAGAGAATCAATACCGCGGATGGTTAGCAGCTCCGGGGTGATAGCGCAATCCGTATCCAATACGGTGCGTGCGCCGCCGCTGGCGTAATATTCACCGGCCAGGGCGCAGACGGCCTGCCGGAAATCGTCGATTTGATCCCGGTGAATGGTAAAGCCGGCTGCCAGCTCATGGCCGCCGTAGCTTTCCAGCAGGGGAGAGAGGGTGGTCAGTGCCGAAAACAGATTAAACCCACCATAGCTGCGGGAGCTGGCCTTGCCGTGCTCGCCGTCCAGACAAATGAGGAAGGTGGGGCAGCAGTATTCTTCGGCGATGCGGCTGGCCACAATGCCCACCACACCTTGATGCCAGCGCTCATCAGAAAGCACCACGGCGTCCGGTAGTGTTCCCAGGGGCAGCTGATCCACCGCCTGCTGGAAAATCTCCGATTCCACTGCCTGCCGCTGCCGATTCAGTTCACAAAGCCCCTGGGCCAGTGTTTTGGCTTCGTCCTCATCCTGGGTCAGGAACAGGTTCACTGCCAAGTCGATCTGACCGATGCGGCCGGCGGCGTTGATTCGGGGGGCCAGCATAAAGCCGATGGAGGAAGCGCTGATATTTTCCGGGGTGCATCCGCATTCTGCCATCAGGGCGGCAATGCCGGGGCGGTGGGTGTTTTTCAGCGCCTCAAGACCCCGGGTCACAAAGACCCGGTTCTCTCCCAACAGAGGCATCACATCCGCAACCGTACCCAAACATACCATGTCCGCATATTCTGCCAGCGTGGCCTCCTGGTCACCGCTGAGGGCGGCGGCCAACTTGAAGGCAACGCCGACACCGGACAGATTCATATGGGGATAGCCACCGTCAGGGCGATGGGGATTCACAACCGCTACCGCTTCCGGTAAAATGTCCTTGCATTCATGATGGTCGGTGATCACCAAATCAATGCCCATCTGCTTGCATAGCTGGGCTTCCTCCACCGCAGTGATGCCACAGTCCACCGTGATGATCAGGCGGACACCCTCGCTGGACAGCTGACGGATGGCAATGGGATTGAGACCATAGCCTTCTTCCAGACGCCCGGGGATATAACTGATGCAGTCAGCGCCCTGCGCCCGCAGGAAATGGGTCAAAAGACAGGTGGCAGTAATGCCATCCACATCATAGTCGCCAAAAACGGCAATTTTTTCCTGACGGGATAGAGCGAGGCGAACCCGGCCGACGGCCAGATCCATATCCGTCATTTCAAAAGGGCTGGGCAGAGGTTCATTACAGGCTAAGTAGCGCTGGGCCTGGGCAGGGGAGGTAAGGCCTCGGGCGGCCAGGACCATCGCGGTCAGAGGAGCATATCCGCCGGTAACCAGGGCGTTGACTGCTCCCACGTCAGGGGTTTGTACATTCCATACTCCGTATTTCAAGCAACACACATCCATTTTAATAACATTTTATGTTATTATAGCAAAGAAACCTTTGTTGCACAATAGCCAGAATGGAAAATAAACAGAAAATTGTAGGATTATGCAAGGCTTGCGGATTCCGGATCCTGCCGTATCCGCCACAGCTGTACCAGGCAGATGGCCACAATTGGGGCCAGTAACATTCCGGCCAGACCCCATAGCCGAAACCCGCCGTAAATGCACAGCAGTGTCACCAGCGGATCCAGTCCTAATTCGCTGCCGATGAGCTTTGGCTCCAGTACAGAGCGCATCAGCCAAGCCACCAGAAAGATACCCAGCAGCCCCATTGCTTTTGTCCCGTTTCCCTGTAAATAGCTGACCAAACTCCAGGGGACCAGCACCGTTCCCACGCCGAGAATCGGCAGAATGTCCACCATGGTTACCAGTGACGCCCACAGGAATGCGTGGGGGATTCTCAGTATGAGAAATCCCGCGGCCAGCAGTGCCAGTGTTACCGCGGCCAGTTTTCCTTGTGCCACAAACCACCGCCCTAGGGTTCTTCGAAAGCTTTTGGCAGCAGGGAAAAAATGGGTGCTCCATTGTTCGGGAATGTGGGCGGTCAGTTGCTGCCGGAGTCGGGGCAAACGGGCAGAGATCATAAAAGCGGCCAGCACAGCGGTGATGATCCACACCAATCCATTGGACAGGGATCCCAGTGCGTTTCCGGCCATTTGGGGCAGCTTTTCCAGTGTGCGCTGCAAGAATCCGGAATCGCCTTGAAACAGCCTTTCCACAATGCCAATCACCGTTTGCCGAATCCCTTCCGGTGTCCTTTCGGCCATAGAAAGCATCCACTGCTGTACAAGCTGCGATCCTTGACGGATGGCATCCGCCATGGTGGGCAGCAACTGGGTCAAATTGGAAAGCTGCCGCACCAGAACACTCAATAGAATCGTCAGCACCGTTGCGGCTAATAAAAATACCCCTGTCACGCCGATCCCTGCAGCGATGCCCCGGCGTAGTTTCAACTGCCGATGCATCCATCCCACCGCGGGTTCTGCAGCAAGAGCCAGGCCCAGGGCCAGCAGAAAGGGAAAGGTAATGGGAAGTAAAAGCCTTGCCAGCGGGTATACCAGGGCAATGGCCAGAACCCAGAAAATCAGCTTTTCCGGCATGGAACGGGACATTGTGCCACCTCCAAAGAAATTACTTGCTTTTTCAGAAAACTATGCTAAAATAAGAGAAAATCATTCCCCGTTCAGGGTATCACAGGAGGGCGTTATGAATAATGGTGTGAAGTATTACATTGTGGAGGCATCCGCTCTTCCCGAAATTTTCCTGAAAGTTGCCGAGGCTAAGCGGTTGCTTGCCACCGGTGAAGCCGCCACTGTTAACGAGGCTACCCGTATGACGGACATCAGCCGCAGTGCTTTTTATAAATACCGGGATGCAGTGCAGCCCTTCCGGGATATGAGCAACAGCCGCATCATCACCTTCCAGTTCCTGCTGCGGGATGAGCCCGGTGCGCTGGCTGCCATTCTCAAGACTTTTACCGACCACTCCATGAATCTGTTTACTGTTAACTCCATTACACCTTCCAATGGTTGCGCGCTCGTGACCACTGCAGCCGAGTGCACCCAGGCACAGATCTCTGTGGATGAAATGCTGCATTTGTTGCAGCAGACCCCCGGTGTCATCAAGGCCGAAGTCATGGCTGCCGGTGGTTAATCATATCGTCTTTTGAGCCGCTGGTTTCCAGCGGCTCTGTTTCGTCACAATTCACCCCGCCCCGCCATAGAATGAGGCGGAGGTGAAAGCAATGCTGATTGTACAAAAATTCGGTGGTACCTCGGTGGCGGATGCGCAGTGCATCCGTATGGCGGCACGCAGAATCACGGATGCCGCCCGACAGGGCAACGATGTGGTGGCGGTGGTTTCGGCCCAGGGGGATCTGACCGACCGACTGTTGGAGAAAATAGCATCCGTCACATCCTCTGCCAGCTCCCGTGAGGCAGATGCCTGCGTGTCGTCAGGGGAGCAGATTTCCGCGGCGTTGGTAGCGATGGCCGTCGAGGAGATGGGATTTCCTGCCGTCAGTTTGACTGGCTGGCAGGCTGGATTGGTGACGGATACTCAGTATGGCAATGCCCATGTCCGCTTTTTGCGGGGCGACCGCATTCAAAAGGAATTACGCCGGGGAAAAATCGTGGTTGTGGCGGGTTTTCAAGGCATTGACCGCCATGAAAATATTACCACTCTGGGCCGTGGCGGATCGGATACCACCGCGGTTGCGCTGGCGGCTTTGCTAAACGCCGACCGCTGCATCATCTACACCGATGTGGATGGAGTGTACGACAAAGATCCCCGCAAATATCCCGATGCGGTAAAATTTAAACACATCGGCTATGATGAAATGCTGGCCATGTGCCGAGGGGGCGCCCAGGTCCTGCACGATCGTTGCGTGGAACTGGCCCGGGAGTGCGGCATCCGCCTGGAGGTCCGTTCGGCCTTTTCCGATGATGCGGGTACCATCGTAGGGATTCTGGAATAAGCCTACCCGCTGTGTGCATAAGATATTCCCCACGGGAAGAAAAAGGGTAAAAATCCAATATTTCTTTAAAATTTATGCTTGACAAGGGGCGGAACCTGTGCTAATATATCCGGGTAATAAAGAAGGCCATACCATCCGCCTCACCGTAAGCATATCGCAAAACGGTTAATATTCCACTTTCCCCACAGGGGAGAACTGTGTGAGTATGCGGATGCTTTGGCATCCGCTTTTTTGTTAATTTGGAGGTGCTTACTATCGCAAAGTTAGAACATCAGCTCAATGAGGAGATCCGTGACAAAGAGGTGCGCCTGATCGGTGCCGACGGTGCTCAGTTGGGCATCGTATCTGCTGCACAGGCCAATCAGATGGCTGAAGAGCAGGGCATGGACCTGGTGAAGATCTCTCCCAATGCTGTTCCCCCCGTCTGCAAAATCATGGACTATTCCAAATTCTGCTACGATCAGAAGAAGCGGGAGAAGGATGCCAAGAAGAACCAGAAGGTTGTGGAGATCAAGGAGATCCGCATGAGCCCCAGCATCGACACCAACGACCTGAACACCAAGGTGAAAGCTGCCCAGAAGTTCCTGGCAGACGGCAACCGAGTCAAGGTCAGCGTCCGCTTCCGCGGCCGTGAGATGGCACATACCAATCTCGGTGAGAAGCTGCTGATGGATTTTGCGGAAGCCTGTTCCGAAATTGCCAACATGGAGAAGAATCCCAAGCTGGAAGGCCGCTTCATGGCAATGTTCCTGACCCCCAAGACCAACAAGTAAACCCAACACACAAGATAAATTGGAAGGAGAAACTACCTATGCCCAAGCAGAAGACCCACAGTGGTGCAAAGAAGAGATTCAACCTGACCAAGACCGGTAAGGTTACGAGAGCCCACGCCTACAAGAGCCACATCCTCACCAAGAAGACCACCAAGCGTACCCGTCATCTTCGTACCACTGCTTACGCCGACGTGACCAATGTCGACGTAATCAAGAAGATGATTCCCTACAAGTAAGTCGAAGGAGGATAACGTAAAATGGCAAGAGTTAAAGGCGCAATGATGACGCGCAAGAGAAGAAATGCTACCCTGAAGCTGGCCAAGGGCTACTGGGGTTCTAAGTCCAAGCACTTCAAGATGGCCAAGCAGGCTGTCATGAAGTCCGGCAACTACGCTTTCGCTGGCCGTAAGATGAAGAAGCGCGACTTCCGCAGACTGTGGATCACCCGTATCTCCGCTGCTGTCGCTCCCTACGGCCTGAACTACTCCAAGTTCATGAACGGCCTGAAGAAGGCTGGCATCGAGCTGAACCGTAAGAGCCTGTCCGAGATGGCTATCCACGATGCTGCTGCTTTCGCCGCCATCGTCGAGAAGGCCAAGGCTGCCCTGTAATTTAGTATTACACACGAAATCCTCTGTCCTTTCGACAGAGGATTTTTGTATATTTGTTGCAGGTTGACTATGGACAAAGTTGACGTAAACTAATATACTGGAAATGGAATATCCAATAAGGAGGGTGACTATGGCGTCTGTAACCAATCGCATTAAGTCAATTACACAGCCACGAGGCGGTTATTTACCAGTGACGATGTTCGAGCATATTGAGTTAAATAATGGAGTTAATGCAGTTGACGAAAAAGTATATGAAGGGTCGAGTATCCATGGATCAATGATAGGAACAGCGGTGGACTATATAACCAGATTTATGCTAAATGGGGATGCTAGTAAGGCTTTTCGTATTTCACTGATTGGCGCAGAACGTGCGGGGAAATCTGAAAATGCTCAAAAACTGTTGGCTCAGATCCAAGGATTGGATGACCAATCTATTCGGGCGGCGTGCCATTTAGTGCAATATGATGTATTTGCAAGAAATACTATGGCGGCAATGGCATATCTGCATAATGAGACGATAGTTGCAGATGACGGAACAGTTTCTAATATTCAAATAATGGTGAAGTCTGCATTACAGCTGTTTGAAAAGTATGGTGCTATTGTTAGCATCGGTATGACATTTGAGGGTGGGTATACTGATACGATAGACTCAGGTGATGCTGATTTTCTTACGGTAGACACCCTGTGGGATTTTAAGGTGACAAAACAAGAGAGGCCTACGTCTAACGAAACACTGCAGTTATTGGTATATTACATTATGGGATTACATTCCAAAAGGTACACGGACTTTGAAAATATAAAGTATCTAGGAATATTTAATCCTCGTTATAATACTATCTACCGATGTGCGATAGATAAAATTGATAAAGAAATCATTAAGACGGTAGAGGAACGAGTAATCTGCTATGGTTCCGAGTGGAAAAGCTTGGACGTTGAAGATCGGCTAGAAATCTATCATAAAGCGAAAAAAGGGGAAGCACTTACAACGGCAGAGGTGAGCATTTTACTACAAGCATCACGAAAAATGATTGGTATATTGTGTAGAACACACAAACTCAAAAGTATAGCAAAAGGGCGTACACATCAATTTGACGCAGAGAATGTATTGGAGTGGTGTGATGAGGAAAAAAAGCAGTACAATAGTATTTCAGAGTGGCTAGATGAGGGACTAGTGCGCTTTGGAAACAATATAAGCAATTGGAGATTCCAATGCCCGCATTGCCAGAGAATCTATTCTGTCGGTGAATACCCGGATGTAGATGATGAAAGAAAGAAGTTGCTTGTAGCAGCGAGGAAATGTATTGATTATCATCGCATGAGTAAGTCACGGGATGAAGATGGGTGTACATATCACTACTTCAAAGTTGATGAAGCTGTTGAATTAGCAAAAGGCGGCGTTGTAGTGGAAGAAAATGGAAAGAAATATCATTTCTTCAACTATGCAGATATAGAGTAAGAAGAGGGATAACAAAAGACCACCCAATTTTGGGTGGTCTTTTTTATTTCAGTCTTTTCGGTAAGGTGCATCCGTCGGATTCACGCCCGCCAGCTTCTGCATGGCCCGGGGCACCGAATCCCGGGAATTGCCCCAATCCAGGTGCGCATTCCGGTAGTCGTGCTTGGCGACCAGCAGATCCAGATCTGCCTTTACCCGCGCCAAATTCTCCTGCATCACCTTATACACCGTGGGATAGAACCACTGGGCGTACTTTTGGGGCAGATGCCGGTCCGCTTCCTGCAAAAGGCGGGCAAAATGCCCCAAACAAAAGCCCTTGCTTTCCTCCACATAGCGCCGGAACTCCGGCTCAGCCAGCAGAGAAAAGAAGACCTTGTAGTGCCGATCCATACTCTCTTCTACCTGATTGCAGACGGCGCAGCTTTCCGCCCGATGCCGCAAATGCTGGGCTGTACTCTGCTTTTCGGCGTTTTTTTTCTGAAAGAATCCCGTTTTTTCTGCCTTTTCCGGCTGCTTCGATCGTTCCGCCAGGTCCAAAAGAATGTCCTCCATATGGCTTTGCAGCATCAGGGCAGTTCCCAGTACATTGCCGTAGTCATATAGCTTTTTCATGTGATCACTGCAGAAGCCCAGCCGGTTGGTCAGTCCCCGAATGCCTGGCTCCATATAGCTGGCGCTGGGGCCGGCAAAAAAGCGAATGGCCCGCTGCTGGGCCTCCTTTTCCAGACGGCAAAAGGGGCATTCATCCTGGGATAAAAAAGCCTCTGCAACAGGGCTGGTGTGGAGCTCAACCTTCATACGCTTTCCTCGTTTCCAACTTTTTCGTGACAAACCCATCGGAATGTGATACCATGAATTGTACATAGATTTTGAGAAAAAGTAAAGTGCCGGAGGTGATTTTTCTGGAACTGAAGCACACTGCCGTCCGGTCCGGCCGGCTTTCCTCCTTTTTGAAGGATGAACTGAAAATGTCCACCGGGCTTATCAACCGCCTCAAGTGGTACGAAAGAATTCTGGTGAACGGGACCCCACAGCATACGGACTTTGGAGTACAGCCCGGAGATAGGATCACGGTTCTGCTGGAAGAACCGCCCATCGAATACCCGGCTCAGGAAGGCCCTCTGACTATTTTGTATGAGGATGAGCATATTCTGGCGGTGGATAAGCCTGCCGGCATGCTGATCCATCCCTCCCGAGCCAAGAATGAGGGAACTCTTGCCAATTTTGTGGCAGGCTACTATGAAAAAACCGGCCAGCGCAGCGCCTTTCATCCCATGACCCGACTGGACCGGGATACCTACGGCATTGTCCTGCTGGCAAAAAACACCCACATCCACGCCCTTTTACAGCAGGGTGATTTGCAAAAGACCTATCATGCCCTGACTTTTGGCTGCCCGGAAAGCGACAGCGGTAACATCGATGCGCCCATTGCCCGCAGGGAACTGCCCAGCCTATTGCGCTACATCTCCCCGGAGGGAAAGCCCTCTGTCACGGAATTTCGATTGCTGGAGCGGACAGAAGCAGGAGCGCTGCTGGCGCTTCGGCCCATCACCGGCCGTACCCATCAACTGCGTCTGCACTGTTTTCACATGGGTTTTCCCATTCTGGGCGATCCCCAGTATTGTACCGAGGAAAGTGCCGCACTTTCCCGGGAAATGGGCCTGACGCACCAACTGCTCCTGGCCCACAGCCTGGAGTTCAACCACCCCATCACCGGTGCGCCCATGCACCTGACAACATCCCTTCCTATAAAATAAGCCGGTGGAATTTCCACCGGCTTGATTTCTATATTTTGGGATTATCCAAACAATCTTTTGTCCAATCCCCGGTTTTTAATGGCTAAATACAGCGCATTGCCCAAGGTAAACAGGACGGCTACCTCGCCAATGGCCACCTGCAGGGCGTTGAGCCAGAAAGCCTGACCAATGTATACAGTCAGCTCCCAGCCCACAAGCACCGCATTGGTCAATGCGGGCATCAACAAGCCCAAAACAGGCATGTTTTTGAAGGTAATCCGGCGGCTAAGCCACATACCGATAGCCGCCAGCAGGGAAGCAGTACTTCCTACCAGGAAATCCAGCGGCAGCGCTGCCCCGGAGGTTAGGTTAAATAGTAGACAGCCGATGCTCAGTCCCGGAATCGCCGCCGGGGTAAAACAGGCCAGCACGCAAAGTGCTTCCGACGCCCGGAACTGGATGGCCATAGAGGCAGAGTTGGGCAGAATCATATTTTGTCCGTGGGTCAAGACCACATACAGGGCTGCAATGAACGCAGCATAGACCACAAAACGATTATTCTTTCGCATATGAAAAACCTTCTAATAACAAAAAATGGGCGCAGAACGCACCCATCCAATAAAAAATGAGCGCAATTGCGCCCATCAATTCCCTAGTTTTGTTTACCGACAGGATGGTCACGAACTGTCCTCTTCAATTGCCCGCATTTTATCATCTTTTGCCGGTACTGTCAAGTGGCAGTAAAGTTTTTCTTTGCGTTTCCCGCTTCCTATGCTATAATGGCAAAAACAGGGGAGAGGAGGACCAACATGACGAAACAACAGGAACACCTTGTTCATAACATCAAGAAGATCATCCTCGTTGTGTCCTTGGCGCTGATGCTATTGGTGACAGTGGTGGTTTTCTTCCAAACCCGCCCCTCTGGCCTTTCCCATCTTCGTCCCAATCCCTATAAACCAGAGGATTTTGTCATTCAGGATGGTTATATGACCTGCCTTGCCGGGGAAAGCTGGTTGGGGGTGGATGTATCCCACCATCAAGGCAGCATCCGCTGGGATGAGGTGGTGGACTCCGGCATCCGATTTGCCATGATCCGCTTAGGCCATCGTGCTGTCAGCGACGGCGTGATCCGTTTGGATACATACTGGGAGGAAAATTTCACCGGTGCCCGGAATGCGGGGCTGCCCATCGGGGTATATTTCTACTCCCAGGCGATTTCCGTGGAAGAGGCCAGGGAAGAAGCCGCCTTCGTGCTGGATGTCCTAAAAGGGCAGCGGTTAGAATTTCCTGTGGTTTTCGACTGGGAGATCTACTCCGAAAACGGCCGCAATGCAAACCTTGATCCCGAAACGGTGAATGCCTGTGCCATTGCTTTCTGTGAGGAAATCGCCAAGGCCGGCTACGAACCCATGGTCTATTTCAATCTGGATCTGGCCAATCGCTTCTGGGATCTGGAGACCTTTCAGCAAAAAGGCTACCCATTCTGGCTTGCCATGTACCGCAGCACCATGAACTGGCCCTATGAGGCTCAAATGTGGCAATACACCGAAACCGGCCGGGTCGATGGCATCGATACACCTGTGGATCTGAATCTTTACTTCCCGTAAAAGGAATGATTTCGTTATGAGATTTTTCAAGAACTTTCTCAAGGGCGTGGTCGCCGGCATCGGCGGTATCGTCCCGGGACTCAGCGGCAGCGTGCTGATGGTGCTACTGGATATCTATGAGCATACCATCCATGCCCTGGGCACGCTGTTTCAGAATTTTAAGAAGAATGTGCGCTTCCTGCTGCCGGTGCTGCTGGGCATGGGCTGTGGCGTGATCCTATTTAGCCGGGTGGTGGACCTGCTGCTGCTCTATTTAGAGTTTGAGACCCGCTACGCTTTCTTGGGCCTGGTGCTGGGAACAGTGCCGCTGTTCTACCGCCAAATCGGAAAGCATGGCTTGCCCAAGTACTGCTATGGCATTATTTTGGCCGCCGTGGCGGCAGGCTTCCTACTGCTGGGCTTCAACCGAAATCTGTTCCCGCCTGTGACACAGCCGAATTTCCTGCAATGCGTGGCCATGGGCGGCATCGTGGCGGCGTCCTCCATCGTTCCGGGCATTGACAGCGCTGTTATTCTTTCTACCTTTGGCTTTTATGAGCTGTACGTCAGCGCTTTGGCGGACCTGAATATGATGGTGTTACTGCCGGCGGCACTGGGCCTGATCATCGGCGCAGTAGCCATCTCTGCGGGTATGGATTTCCTGCTGAAAAAGGCCTATACCGTCACTTTTTCCGCACTTTTCGGTTTTTTCCTGTCCATCATTCCCAATATGCTCAACGACAGTTGCCGCATCACATCTGTTCTGGATGCGGTGCTGGCGCTGATTTTCACTCTGCTGGGCTTCCTGGTGTCCTATTACCTAGGCGACTGGAAAGCCAATACCGCCCGCCTGAAATCCTGGCTCATCCGCCAGCGGAAAGGGGAATAACCACACAAGAATGTCATTGCCACGGGCCGAATGGCCCGTGGCAATCTCCTGCGGCTGCCTTCACCGACGGAATCCTTTTCTTGAGAAACCAGCCGGCTCGTCCAAAAGGACGAGCCGGCTGTTCGTGTATCGTTTGTTCTTGACAAAAAGGTCAATGGGACAAATTCAAATGATATTGTTCACCAGCACATCATAGAGCTTCTGCAAAAAGCCATCTTCGCCGTTTGCCTGCTGCCAGCTTTGCAACTGTGCGGGTATGCCGTAATCGCTTCCGTGGAGCTTTTTTCCCCGGGAGATGCATTTTAGTGCTGCTTTGTAAAGAGGCCAGTACAATTTCAGATCATTGGCGAGCTTTGGATGGTCCTTCAAATAGGCATCCAGAGAGTTGAGGATCAGCTGTGCTTGCTCCTGGTAGCATTCACTGACGATCAATTGTTCCGGGGTCGCCTGTTTCTTACCCCTATTTTCCTTCAGGACCACGATCAATGTAAATATGACATAGGCCAGAATGCCAGCGATGATTATGATCCAATTCCATAGCCTGAAACCATTCCGAAGACCATACAGGATCACAAAGGACAGAACAATAATCTCTAAAATACAAACAACAGCTATCCTTCTGATAATTACTTGGAATTGATTCATTGGCCGGTACCTCATCAATTAGTTTGGAGCGTCGTACTGCGTTGCTTATTTCTGTGCCGCTGACGAGACTCGATTTAATCAATGTTCGGCTCGGTCAAGCCCTCGCGAGCGGCGCTCGTCCGCGCCGCATTTAGATCTGTTCGAGTCCTGGTTTTTCTTACGGAAATAATAAAAGGAGGCTAAGGCCTCCTTTTATTATTTGGTGCCGCTGACGGGACTCGAACCCGTACAGTATCACTACCGGGGGATTTTAAGTCCCCTGTGTCTACCATTCCACCACAGCGGCAAGTGGCCCTATTCTAGCACGGATTTATGCATCCGTCAAGTCAATCGAAGGCGAAGCCAAAATAACCGGGCACTTTTTTATCATTCAGCGGCAGATGCATGGCAAAGGGCATATCTCCCGGCATACGAAAACTGCCGTTTTTTGCACCCAGCGATGCCACAATACCCGGGGCAGCCTGTTTATTGCCCAACAGCTCCATGACTTTCAGTTCTCCGTCTTCCCAGATGGCGGTTACCAGTGCATTTTCCCCCTCATAGTAGCTTGCCCAGCAGTTGAGAAAGTCCAAATTCTCTCCTTCTTGGATCACGCCGCCCTTGGGTAGATACTGCCGCCGAAGTGTTGCAAACTCCACTGCGTCAATTTTTCGTAGGGGCAGGGGAGTGCCGGCCTCGCAATCAAACTCGTTGACACCGCCGAGATTTTCATAACCCATACCCCGGTAAAAGGAGCGCAGGCGTTCTTCACCGGGCACCAAAATGCAGCCGGAATAGCCACGCTGGGTGAGTATTTCATGGATTTTACCCATCAGCCCATGACAAATGCCTTTGCCCCGGTGCTTTTCCGCAGTGGCCACGGCGTAGATGTAAGCATATTCCCCACAATCGAACCAGTAGGCCATGGCCGCAACCTCGCCATCTACAGTAGCGCACAGACTGCGCTCCGGCGCAAAGGCGATGCTGAAAAACTTGTCCAGGAAGGAATCGCTATCCCCAAAAGCCTCCTGCCATAACTGCCGCAGTTGGGGAATCTGCTCCGATATTGGGAAATCAATCTTCATCGCTTTCCTCCCAAAGCCGAGCCCAGCACTTTTCCTTCAAATGGTCGGGGTAGTAGGATAGCTTTGCTTTCCGCAGCCCTTCCAAACCCAGATCATCCTCCCGGTCAAGATACCGAATATCCGGGTATTTGTTCCGCAAATGCTGAGCAAAGGCCTGATTGATGGCGGCATAAGCGCCCTCCACATCCTCCAACGCCTTTTCAAAATGCAGATCGAAGGTGTCCTCGGACAGCCGGGAGGCCATGGTAAATGCCACAATTCTCTCCCCATCCAGCAGCACCATGCCGTCCAAGCCAAGCCCCTCAAAATGATCAAATGCCCGCTCCAGCGCCCGCTGCTCCAGCAGATAATTACCGGTGGGGTCCATCTTCTGTCGGGCGTCAAACCACTGCGCTGTCATTTCCCGAACCCGGGGCAAATGGGCCTCGGTCATTTCTTCAGTGCACCAGTTGGGATATAGACTGCGGAATTTGTTGACATGATTTCTCTTTTTCTGATACTTTCGGCCCTTCAAATCCGCCAGATCGTCGATATTGTACACATAATCAAAACTGTCCCGGTCACATTGGAAGGTGAATTTTCCGGGGTAAAGCTGTTCCAGCAGCCCCATATTTTCCTGACTTAAGCCTGTAATGCAGCAGAGGATGCCCCGTTCCCGGGCGTCCTGGATGATGGCATCCAGAGCTGGGCGAACATCTCCCTGTCCGGCCGGAAAGGGATAGACTGCCCGCCGGTCGAAATGGGAAAACAGCACCAAATATCCGTCAATAAAGGTAGCCCGCTGTCGCCCCCACAAGAATAGATTGGTAAACGAATATTCACAGCTTTTTTTCAGTGGTAGCAGGTATGTTTCAAACTCCGCCCGCATGGACGGGGTGATTTTTTGAAAATCCAGCATCTTTGTATCTCCTAACGTAAAATAGAACCGATTTGCGGTTATTATACCACAAATCGGCCCTATTTCAATCCTTATATTTTCGGGTCAGCAACAGTGCCACTGCCACAGCACTAATGCCGCCAGCCAGTTTCCCCAAGATCATAGGCACCAACATTTTCGGCGCAAACCCGGCAGTAAAGCCCATATGATCCCCCAGCACGAAGGCGGCGGACACAGCAAAGGCGATGTTCACGATTTTTCCACGGTGATCCATGTCCTTCACCATGCCAAACGTGGCAATAGAATTGGCAAGACTGGTGATCAGACCGGCCGCCGCCGTATCATTGATGCCCAGCACACCGCCCAGTTTCATCAGGGGTTTCTGAAGCAGTTTTGTCAGTGCGAACATTAGCGGAAATGCGCCTGCCAGCACAATGGCAATGGCGCCCACTGTTTCAAAGCCTTCTGAAATGGGTGCCATACCGGGAATCAGGACAAAACCGGTCAAGCTTTCCACAATCGCCACCACCAATCCAATGGTAATCAGCGCGGTCACACCTTTTCCAAAGAGGGTAAAGCCCCGAATCATGGCCTTTTCTGCTTTCCACAGGCCCAGACTGATGAGTGCGGCGATGAGTACGATGGGAATGAGATTCCGAATCACCATACCAATAGGGAAACCGGCGACGATACCGCCTACCAGGATGCCCACTGGAATGGTCACAATACCGCACAGCACGCCCTGTGCCAGAGCGGGGCGGTCCTCCTCCTGCAAAATACCCAGTGCGACAGGAATGGTGAAGACAATGGTGGCACCCATCATAGAGCCTGTCAGCACACCGCCCAACATGGCGGCTTGGGGATCAGCCGTCATTTCCTGGGCCAGAGCACCGCCACCCATGTCGCAGGCCAAAATGGTGCCGGCAAACATGGCGGCATCTGCGCCCAGCAGAGAGAAAACCGGCACTACCACAGGCTTTAGCACGCCGGCGACCACCGGCGCCAAACAAATAATGCCGATCATGGCCAGTGCCAGCGAACCCATGGCTATGATGCCCTCCTGGAAATGTTCCCCCAACGAAAAGCGGTTGCCTAGAATACGGTCAATGCCGCCCAGCACCGCAAAAGCGGCCATGATCCAAATAATGATCTGATAAATATTCACAGCTGTGCACCCATCCGCTCGCTTTTGTCCACAATGGCCACTACCACCGCATCCACCGGTGCGTCCATGCAGTAGCGAGATGCAGTGTTGCCTATCACAAGCAATACTTTGTCACCGGGGCCAGCACCTACCTGGTCAGCGGCCACCAGCTCCTGGGTGTCTGTGCGAATCACCAAAAATGTGTGCCCGGATAAACAGCTGGCCTTTCTGGTGGCCCATACTGAGCCGGTTACAGTTCCAAGAATCATGTTTTCCTCCAATGTAGATAAACTGTTTTTTACGCGGCTGATCAGGTAAATAACAATTTATCCTTCCAAAATTTCCTTCGCCAGCGGTGTCAGAACCGCACCCGGTGCTGCTTTTTGCCCCCGCTTCCGTAGCGCTTTGGCCTCTTCCGCCGTCACCAAATGCCGTCTGCTGCCGTCTGTAAACAGCACACCCCAGTTTTTCAGTTCCCGCTGAGCGGTGGCAATGGATGCTGCCAGCGCCCGGTTCTTTGGCGCTTGGGGAAGCCCGGGGGAGTACAGGTATACCGGCATCCCAATGGCCAGTGCTTCCAGCACTTCTTCCCGGTCAAACCGCAGCAGTTGCCCTAAGGTCAGGGAGCCAATCACCACGGCGTCGTATGGCTTTTCCCCAACATAAGAAAACTCCAGGATAGCAGCCGGGGCATTGCCGATCAGTAGCGCCCGGCTCACGGTATGATCCTCCCCAAATCCCCGGGCTTCATGCCGCAGGCATTGGCCTCATCAAAGTCCAAATGGGCCGCATTGGAAAACTGTGGGCTGACACGAACGACCACATCTTCAAACTCTGTGGGTCGGGCCGTGTAGGTTTTGAGCTTCACCACTTGCTTGTCTTTTACCTGAAAGAGGGTGGCGGCTTCCGGGGTCAGATGCAAATGCCGCTGCGCCACGATCACACCGCTTTGCAGTCCGATGCGACCCCGTGGGCCTTCCAAAATGACGCCCGGTGTGCCCTGAACATCTCCCGATTGACGGATGGGCGGATTCAGCCCCAGCGCCTTGCAATCCGTCAGCGACACTTCCACCTGAGCTTCCTTGCGTGCAGGACCCAGCACCGCCACATTTTCGAACCGGCCCTTTGGCCCGATGACGGTAATGCGCTGCTGGGACAGATACTGTCCCGGCTGGGAAAGTGGCCTCTTTGGGGTCAGCGCCCCGCCAAACAGACGCTGGATCTGATCCTCCGTTAGATGCACATGACGGGCGGACGCTTCCAGAGGAACAAAAATACGCCCCAGAACCGCATCGGCCAAACGCTGAATTTGGGTATTCTCCATGGCTTTCACCTTCTTATTTCTTTGCTTTAAGCTGAATCATGAGGATATAGAGCATGCTGCTCATTCGATTGAGTAGCAGTAAAATGTCTTCTCTTTCCATGCTGCCATCCGCTTTACAAAACGCCTGCGTGGCAGCCAGTTCCGCACTTCTGGCGGCGCATCTTGCCCGGTTTAGCTGTAAAATGGCTGGGCCATCCTGAACACTGGGCATAAAATGGGCCACGCCATAATACTCCTGGGGGAAGTGGGAATGGCTACGCAGTTGCGCCGGCGTCAAACCACAGAGCGTGTCGCAGACAGCCGGCTCCTCCATCACTTCCCAGCGCAGAATGTTCCGCGCCAGCTGGAGAACTTCTTCCAGTTTTCGCCGGATTTCGGGGGCAACCGCCAGTTGCGCCAGCAATATTTCTGCCTGTAACGTGTCGATTTTACCCCGAAACGCAATGATTGGGTGGGTTTTCGGAACTAAAATGTTTCCTCGTAAATGGGTCATGTGTTCTGCCTTTTCAGTGGCTACACCACCGTCGGGCAGGGCAAATTCCTTGATTTTTGCTTCCGTAGCAGGCAAAATTTCTACCCGCTGCCCCCGCAGCCAATCTTTGGCCGAGGGGGTCAGTTTGTCCTTTTGACCTAGATAGAACACACGTTTTCCATCCCGATTTCGGATGTTTGCCTTGACGGCTACTTCGTCATAGAGCATTTATTTCCCGGAAGTGGAAGCCTGGCTGCCCCGACCTTTGGGCAAAATGGAATCCACCTCCGTATGGGGACGGGCGATCACATGCACGGAGATCAGTTCGCCCACTTTTTCCGCAGCGGCGGCGCCGGCGTCGGTAGCGGCCTTCACAGCACCCACATCGCCTCGCACCATCACGGTCACCAAGCCGCCGCCCACCTGTTCCTTGCCCACAAGCTGTACATTGGCAGATTTTACCATGGCGTCGGCAGCCTCAATGGCGCCGATCAGGCCCTTTGTTTCGATCATACCCAGAGAATTGGTGTCCATACTATTTTCTTCCTTTCAAAAATATCAAATCATACTTTTTGTAATCGTTCCAAAATTTTGGCCGCCAGCATTTCCACCAAGCTGCTGTCTACAGCTGGCTTTGCAGAAACCTTTCCGTTGTCCCAGGCCACCCGACGGATGTTGATCAGATCCATCGGGGAAATGTTGTTGCTGGAACTGCTGCCGCCTACGGCGCCACAGCCCAATGTCAGAGCAGGGAAGAGGGCGGTGCTTTGCCCAATGCCCCCCAGCGCTGCCGGGGTGTTGACCAGAAAACGGGAAACGGGAATTTCCAGTGCAAATTTCCGAATCACATCCCGATCCTGGCAATGCATGGCAAAGGTGTGACCGCTGCCTTCGTGCCGCAGTACCTCTACTGCTTTTTTTAGGACGGCATCTTCACTGTCCATCACGAAAAATGCCAGCACCGGACACAGTTTTTCCATGGAATAGGGCCGGGTTGGGCCTGCCTCCTGCTCCCGTGCCATGAGGATCTTTGTCCCCTGGGGGATTGCAAAACCGGCCATTTCTGCCAGTTTTGTGGCGGGTTTGCCCACCACATCCGGATTCAAAGCGCCGTTCGGACGGAATAGAAGCCCAGCCAGTTTCTTTGCTTCTTCCGTGGACATGAGATAGATGCCCTTGTCCTTTGCCTTTCGGAGTACCGTTTCCTCCATCCTTTTTTCCACAACGATACTCTGCTCGGAAGCGCAGACGGTGCCATAATCAAAATTCTTGGATCGCAGGATGCAATCCAGCGCCTGATCCACATCCGCTGAAGTGTGGATATAGGCCGGGCCGTTGCCTGCACCCACCCCGATGGCCGGTTTGCCGGAGGAGTAAGCCGCATGCACCATGGCAGGACCACCGGTGGCCAGAATCAGTCTGACAGGTTCGGCTGCCATCAATTCCTGCGTTCCCGCCATTGCACCCATACTCAGACAGGCTACACTGCCTTTCGGTGCGCCTGCCGCTTCTGCCGCTTGTGCCACGATGGCTGCGGCTTTCAAGCTGCAGCCAATGGCCTTGGGGTGGGGGGAGAAGACGATGCTGTTGCCGGATTTTAGTGCGATCAGTGCCTTGTAGCAGATGGTGGAGGTGGGGTTGGTGCTGGGCACAATGGCAGCGATGACACCCACAGGCACACCAATCTCCCATAGTTTTTTCTCTGGGTCTTCCCGGAGGATGCCCACTGCTTTCATCTCCCGGATAGCTTCCCACACAGTTTCCGATGCAAAACGGTTTTTCGTGGTTTTATCCTTGGCGTTGCCAAAACCGGTTTCTTTCGCCGCCATTTCTGCCAGTTCCGGTGCAGCGGCAGAAAACCGGCTGGCCACAGCCGCACAGATCCGGTCCAGTTCCGTTTGCTCCATTCGTCCTAAAATCTGTTGCGCCGCTTCTGCCTGTTTGCACAGTTGTCGTGCTTCCTGCCGCGCCGCCAGATCTTTATCAAGTTCCATTGATTAGCTCCTTTCTATGGGGTTCTTTGCGATGGATCTCACCATTTCAGCAAAGGCATCGCAGGCGGCGCTGCAAGCACTCTGTGTGCCGGTGAGCAATCCACCCCCGAAATTGGTTTCGCTGGGCGGTGCATACAGTTTGCACAGCTTCACATCCGATGCTTTCAGTGCCGCATCCAACCCTACCATGCTTTCAATCGGCGGTGCAATCAAATAGGCCAGCGCGGATCCCACCGCCACATGTGCCTCCGCTGCAAGAAAACGACCGCAGCTACTGATGGTATGGGCAAGATAGGGAACACCCTTTATTTCGTCGAACCCAATGCGCTGTAGTGCCGCCAGCGCTGCCTCCATGCCGCTTCGAACAGCGCCCGGGGTTGCGGCCGACAAAATACCGATGACCTCGCCTGCGTTGGGCGTGGAGGCGTTGGCCGCTCCGGCATAAAAGCTGCGGGCGTAGCGAACCGCAACTTCTGCTGCTTTGGTTGCTTCGTCCAGGGCAATATAGGTGGCATCGTCGCTGTCCGTGGTCAGAAGGGCCAGAGATGGGCTGCCATAAGGGACACCCAACCCATTGCAAAGTTCCTGGGATGCATTGGGAATATACTGCACCGCTTTGATGCTGACCGGAATCATTGGGCGTTCTCCAAATGCAGCCCGACACCGGACACTTTCTTCTGTAAAATCTTTTCAATCAGTTCTGCGGCATACGCCCCCGCCTCAACCGCAGGCGTACCCTGTGCATGGATGTTTGAGATGACCGTTCTGCTGGATTCACTGACCCCGGTGTGGGGCTTGTAGGTGATATAAATGGACATGCTCTTGTCTGTAACAAGGCCGGGACGTTCGCCCACCAGCACACACACCAGTTCACACCCCGTGATGTCACCGATGGCATCTCCTGCGCCGACCCGGCAGTATTTGACGAAAATCGCCTTGCCGGTGCTGATATTTCTAGCTTTCAGTCCATCCCGCAGGGCAGCCACACAGTCCATGGCGTTGGCGGTAATGGCGGCGGAGGAAAGTCCGTCGCCCACCACAATCTGCACTTTTGGGGGCGTGTCGATCACACCTTGGATGGTTTTGGCATTGTGCTCGTCAAAGCAGCGCCCCAGATCCGGCCGGGTCAAGTATTCATCTTTGCTGTCACACCGGGTCTTGGTGGGCAGCAGATCATGCTCTTTGGCAAACTCCGTGTCTACTTCGGAGAATACCGCATCCTGGGCAGCGGCATGGTCTGCCCGAAACCGCAGCATGGTGAGCGTTTTGTATCTTGGGCCGCACCGCCCCATACCAAGCCGGGCAGGGGTTTTC
Organism: Faecousia sp.; assembly: GCA_045124575.1. Taxonomy (GTDB): domain Bacteria; phylum Bacillota; class Clostridia; order Oscillospirales; family Oscillospiraceae; genus Faecousia. The sequence goes on along the minus strand of JBGVMD010000052.1, from coordinate 9,579 downwards.
AGCTTCATTTTCGCATATGCCGGGCCATTTTCCGGCTGATCGGTCAAATACAGCTTTCTTAAGTCAAGCTGGGTCACATCGGGTACAAAATCCCCATCGCCAAAGGCAGGACTTTTCCGTACCGGCCCGGGTTGTGTTGGTTTATAGTCACTGGCTTTCACGGTGGGTTCTGCCTCCATGCCGGCCAAAATCTCCGCCACCAGGGCGGTCAGTTCTTCTTTGTTCATACTTCCTCCCGGTGGTTAAAAAATCAGGACAGAGCCATCTCCGGCTTTTTTCGTCAGTTTCCCGTTTTCTATAAATCCCATTTTTTCCAGCCACTTCTGAAATTCCGGAATGGCGGTCTTGCCGGTCAGCTCCCGTAGTGCTGCTGTTTCCCGGAAACCAGTGGTCTGATAATTGAGCATAATGTCGTCGCCATGGGGGATGCCCATAAAATAGTTACACCCGGCTACGGTCAGTAGTGTTGCAAGGTTTTCAATATCATTCTGGTCTGCCTTCATGTGATTGGTGTAGCAACAGTCGCAGCCCATGGAAACACCGGTCAGCTTGCCCATAAAGTGATCTTCCAAGCCAGCACGGGTAACTTGCCGGGCATCATACAAATATTCCGGCCCAATAAAGCCAACCACGGTGTTGACAAGGAAAGGCTGGAATCGCTTGGCAAAGCCATAGCATCTGGCTTCCATGGTCACTTGATCGGTGCCGTGGTGAGCGTTAGAACTAAGCTCCGAACCCTGCCCGGTCTCAAAATACATCACATTCGGCCCTTCCGCCGTGCCGCAGTGCAGCAGCAGCTGACGGGCTTCTTCCAATGTGTCAGCAGAGAAACCAAATGCTTCATTGCCTTTTTGACTCCCTGCAATGGATTGGAAGATCAGATCGCAGGGCGCACCGGCCCGTACTGCCTTCATCTGCGCCGTCACATGAGCCAGCACACAGATTTGGGTGGGAATGGCCCAATGCTCCTTGATCTCCTGGAAACGCCGCAGCACCTTGCCTACCTGCTCCGGGGAATCGGTGACCGGATTCAGTCCAATCACCGCATCGCCGGCGCCAAAGCTAAGCCCTTCCAGCACCGATGCGGTGATGCCGTCGGGATCGTCGGTGGTGTGGTTGGGTTGCAGCCGGCAGGAGAGGGTGCCCGGCAGGCCGATGGTGGTGTTGCAGTGGGCGGTAACGGTCATTTTTGCCGCCCCGTAAATCAGATCCAAATTGCTCATCAGCTTTGCCACAGCGGCGATCATCTCTGCTGTCAGCCCCCGACTGATGCGCCGAATGTCCGCGCTTGTGGTGTTCTCGCTGAGGATCCATTCCCGCAGTTCTGCTACCGTCCAATTGCGAATTTTCTGATAGACCGATTCGTTCACATCGTCCTGAATGATGCGGGTCACCTCGTCCTCCTCATAGGGGACAGCGGGGTTGGAACGCAGATCAGAAAGGGTCACCGCCGACAGCACTACCTTGGCGGCAATCCGCTCCTGTGCGGTTTCTGCAGCCAGCCCAGCCAATTTGTCGCCGGTCTTTTCCTCGTTGGCCTTGGCGAGTACTTCTTTCAGCGATGAAAATTGGTATGTTTTCCCCAATAGGGTGGTTTTTAATTTCATATACAGCCTCCCATTTCGTTGCTCAATATCAAAGTCTTCACCACCACCGGCAGAGCAGAGGTCACTGGTTGCCCCACATCCAGAAAACTTCCTTCCGGCAGTTTTACCCGATCAATACATAAAATCCCTTGATCCGGTGGCAGTCGCAGCGCCAGAGCATGTCCCAAGGCTTTCGCCATATCCGCTTCCAATGCGATGAGTACCGGCGTTGACGGCCATTTTTCGGCAATTTGGTCTGCCAATGCGACAATCTGATGATAGTGTGGCGCATCGACTGCCGGCAATGCCAGCACAGCAGGACCATCTTCTTGGGAAAGCTGTGACAGATCGCATACCACCGGCAGGTTTTTCATGGGGAAATCCACACCTCGGTAAAAAACCGTACTGCCGGAAAGTTGAGCGCTGTGACAGCCTGCTCCGATGACGGTGGCCCGAATGGCATCCTGGCTCAGGCGGAATTCTTTGGCGCACAAGCTACTTTGTCGAATTGCTTGACCCAATACCGGGCCGATATCACCAAATTTCAGGGCAGGGAAGCTTTCATGAATGCATTCTGCTACCCCGCCGGAAAAGGAAATCACTGTTGCATCCTCCGGGGGCAACCATGGGTTGCCTGCTTCTTCCGTCCAAAATTTCTGCAGTAATTCGCCTACAGGCCGCAATCCGGCGGCCATCTCTAATGCCTGCACCATATTTTGGCAAAGTGCCGCGATTTGATGGATGGAAGGCTGCTGCCCAACCCCCATTTCTTCCATTCCAGCTAACACAGGGGAGCGATACAGTACCCGCCCCGTTTCGTCGAATTTCAGCAGACGACCGCCCACATTCATACACCCTGTACCAACAACTTGCCCATTTCTTATCAACGCCAGGTTGCTGGTACCGCCGCCAATGTCAATGTGCAGCACCGTACGCCCGGTTTCCTCCGAATAACGGTCTGCTCCTGCGCCCTTGGCTGCCAACACACTCTCCAAATGGGGTCCTGCTGTTGCTACTACAAAATCACCGGAGGATTGGGACAGTGCTTCCAGCACAGTCCGTGCGTTTTCTTTCCTGCTGCTTTCACCGGTGATGATAACAGCCCCGGTGTCGATCTGTTCCCGACGGATTCCCGCAGCAGCATACTCCTGTTCCACCAGCGTACGAATCTGATCTCCATCCACCAGAGATGCACCCAGCAGGGGAGTAAAATGAACGGGGCTCTTATAAACGATTTCTCGTTTGGCAATCTCCATCTCTGGCACACTGAAGCCCGAGGCCCGGTTTTCGATGGTCAATCGGGAAATCACCATTTGTGTGGTGCTGGTGCCCACATCCAAGCCCATAGAAAGGAGTGTATCAGCCACGGCCGGCCACCTGCCAGATGATGCTTCGGATCACTGCTTCGTCAGGACGCAGGGGATTGGTTCTGCAGCAGGGGTCATTCAAAGCTGCTTTTACCAGTTTTTCCATTTTGTGCTCTACCTCTGCCGTGGGAATGCCCGCCTGTACCAGCGTTTCCGGCAACATCAGTGCCTTTCGTAATCGCACCAGTGCGTTCTTCAGCGCCCGCAGGGCGATGGTGTCGCTGCCGCTGGACAGCCCGGCAGCCCGGGCAAGCTGGGCATACCGATGCCCGGAAACAGCACTATTGTGTTCAATCACTGCCGGCAGCAGGATGGCATTGAGCCTTCCGTGTGGGGTGTGAAATTCTCCCCCAAGGCTGTGGGAAATGGCATGGCACAACCCCAACCCTGCCTGGGAAAAGGCGATACCCGCCATGGTGGCGGCAGTGTGCAGTGATGCCCGGCAATCCAGATCTCCGTGGAAGGAAGACTGTAATCCATCCATTGCTGCGCGGAATGCTTCTGCCGCCAATAAATCGCTGATGGTGCTGTGATTGGCAGCAACATAGGCCTCCATAGCATGGCTAATCAGGTCAAAGCCCCCGTCAGCAATGAGGGCAGGGGGGAGCGTTGCCACCAAATCGCTGTCTAAAATGGCAACATCCGGCTTGATTTTTTCATCCACCAGTGGATGTTTTACCCCTTCATGGGTCAAAATGGCAAAGTCGGTTACTTCGGACCCAGACCCGGATGTGGTTGGAATGGCAATCAGTTTGGTTTCCATTCCGGAAAAATAAGCCATTGCCTTGGCTCCATCCATGGTGCTGCCGCCACCCAGAGCAATCACCGCATCCGGCCCGAACATCTTTACTTGTATGGCGCCTCTTGCCGCCATTTCCACAGGTGGATCCGGTACGATGTCGGAAAAAATCCGATTTTCCGGATTGCCCGCTGCCTCTACGATCTTCTGCGCGAATCCATTTTTTTGGAAAAATGGATCACACACCAGAAATAGTTTTCCTATGTTCATTTCCTTCAGGGCTGCAATGGCACCAGCCCCGGTAATCAATTTGGTTTTACAGTGAAACTTCTCCATTTACCCACCTCACGGCTATTGTTTCCCAAAGCACAAATTTTCATGTGAAGAAATTTGATAAAATGAGGCTTGAAAATACGCCGCTACAGGGCCAAAGGATTTGCCTATGTTTTGAAATGATGCCTTGACGATTTAGAACGAATGTGTTACTATAATCAAAGAATGAGAAAAATGTCAGGAGGATCCCTTCATGGCCAAATTTCTTCAAAGCAGGGCGGGGAAGGCCCCGGCTTCCGAAATACAGGATTCCAACCAACTGACCCTTCCCGGCCTGCGCAGCTTGATTGCTGGTCATTTTCATCTGCTGCAGCTGCAGCCCCAGATGGGCACACCCCTGGAGGGCATCCACAGCTGCTTTTTGTTGCTGCATGAGAAGGGGCTGTTTGTGCTTTTTCAGTGTCACCAGAATGGTATTATCCATGGTGAGGTTGAAGCAGCCACCTGGTCTTGCTTCAATTACTTGGGAGATAGCAAGCCCTTTGACAATCCGGTGATAGAGAACAGAGAAAACATTTTGCTGCTCTCCTCTTTGCTGAAACTTCCGGAAAGCAGCTTCCATAGCTGCATCCTCTTTGACAATGAGTGCGAACTGCGCCGTATCCCAGCCAACACAGAATCCTGCAGCATCATCTGGGCAGATCAGGTGGAAAGTCACTTTGCCGATCTGCTGCCCAAACTTCCGGTGCGGTATTCCCATACCCAGCTGGAAGCGCTCCACGATATTTTTGTTCTGGTATCCAACGAAACCTAATGTGATTTTGAGAGATGAGGTGACGCAATGCGTATCCTTGGTATCGACCCCGGTTATGGGATCACTGGTTTTGGCCTCATCGAGTCCATCCGTGGACAAAACACCCTTTTGCACTGCGGTGCCATCACTACGCCGCCGAATACCGATTTTTCCTGGCGGCTGGAAGTGATCTATAACGACATGGTGGAACTGCTGCGGGTTTCGAAGCCCGATGCGGTGGCCATCGAGGAACTGTTCTTCGGCCAAAATGTCACCACCGGCATCGGTGTTGCCCAGGCTCGCGGTGTTGTCTTGCTTGCCATCCAGCAGGCAGAGGTGAAGGTCTATTCTTATAAACCCATGCAGGTCAAGCAGGCGCTGGTTGGCTATGGAAATGCCACCAAGCACCAAATGATGGATATGACCAAGCGCCTTCTGCGCCTGAACGAGATGCCCAAACCCGACGATGCAGCGGATGCCATCGCCATTGCCCTATGCCATGCCAGAAGTTCTACGTCGTTACTTGCCAAGGCACAGGGGAATCAAGGAGGATTTGTATGATTTATTATGTTTCCGGCCCTGTGACCATTTTGGAACCCGGTCTGGCTGTTATTGACTGTGGCGGTGTTGGTTATGGCTGCCGGGTCACTGCCTATACCGCTGCCCAACTGAAACTGAATCAGTCTGCAAGGCTCTATATCACTGAGTCCATCCGGGAAGATGCCCATGATCTTTATGGTTTCATCAGCAGGGAAGAGCAGCACTGCTACGAACTGCTGACTACCGTGAACGGCGTCGGCCCAAAGGCCGCCATGTCCATCCTGTCTGCCGGACCGCAGAATTTCACCCTGGCTGTCATGACCGGGGATGAGAAGCTGCTCACTGCCGCCCAGGGCATTGGTAAGAAGATCGCCCAGCGCATTATTCTGGAACTGAAGGATAAGATTGGTGGCAGCTCGGTGGAACTGGATTTCTCCACCGGCCCGGCCGTTTCTACTGCACCCCAGCAGGGCGGCAATGTTGCCCTTGCAAGAGCGGCGTTACAGGAACTGGGCTACAGTCCTGCCGAGATTCAAACCGCCCTCAAGGGTGCCGACCCCAACGCACCCACCGAAGAATTGATCCGCCACGCCCTGCGTGCCATGGTGATGAAAGGGTGAGGCCAGTGAAACGCAAAGCCTGGAAATGGATATTTGGCATTTCTTTGGCGGTGCTGATTCTGCTGGTTGTATTCACCGTCGCTGTTTGGGGGCTGATCAACATCGGTGGTGCCATTTTTCTGGCGCTGATGGGCAACACGGCAATAACCGGCATGCCGTTCTCGGCGTTTATGGCAAACTTTGTGGGTTCGCCCATGTTGTACATCTATTTGGCGGATGTTGTAGTGCTGCTCTGTTCCGCGATCATGCTGTGCGTCACCCGGAAGCGGCAAACTGAAATTTGAAATCATCCTCATCGGAGGTTTACTATGAGCTTAGAATTCAATCAGGAATTTGATACATCCCCCATCATTTCGCCGACTTTTATGCCCAATGACGGGGTAGAGGTGGGTCTGCGGCCCAAGCTGCTGGCGGACTATACTGGTCAGGAGAAGGCTAAGGGTAATCTATCTGTCTACATTGAAGCTGCTCGCCGTAGAAATGAGCCTTTGGATCACACCTTGCTGTATGGCCCTCCCGGCCTGGGTAAAACCACCCTGGCAGGTGTCATTGCCAATGAAATGGGAGCGGGTATTCGCATCACCTCTGGCCCTGCCATCGAAAAACCTGGTGATTTGGCAGCCCTGCTGACCAATCTGAATCCCGGCGATATCCTTTTTATCGACGAAATTCATCGCCTGAACCGGGTGGTTGAAGAAATCCTTTATCCTGCCATGGAGGACTTTGCCATTGACATCATCGTGGGCAAGGGTCCTTCCGCCAACTCCATCCGCCTGGACCTGCCGAAATTCACTTTAGTAGGTGCCACGACCCGCGCCGGTCAGCTTTCTGCCCCGCTCCGTGACCGCTTTGGCGTGTCCTTGCGTCTGGAACTGTACACCCCGGAGGAACTGGCAAGAATCGTGACCCGCAGCGCCGCTATTTTGGGCATGGAGATCGACCCTGCCGGTGCCATGGAGATCGCTTCCCGCAGCCGTGGTACACCCCGTATCGCCAACCGCTTCCTACGCCGTGTCCGGGATTTTGCCCAGGTCATGGGCGACGGCACCATCACCAAGGAAGCAGCCGACCTGGCGCTGAGCCGATTGGAAGTGGACCATTTGGGCCTTGACAACATCGACCGCCGAATGCTCACTGCCATTATCCGAAATTATGGCGGTGGTCCTGTTGGCCTGGAGACCCTGGCTGCCACCATTGGTGAAGAGGCGGTGACTCTGGAGGATGTTTACGAGCCATACCTTATGCAGCTCGGTTTCTTGACCCGTACCCCCAGAGGCCGCTGTGTAACGCAGCTGGCCTATGAGCACTTGCACATCGCTTATGATGGTCAAGCTCGGTTTGATGTTTAAAATGCAATGGGTCGCACAGGGAGAAAATGTGTTTTTCTGTTAAAAATGTATATTTCTCATTGACAAATTTCATAAGTATGATATAATTCAACCGTGGTTCGTCCACAAAAAATTCACAGACTCCGCGTTCCAACGAGATTTCCGGTGGCTTTGACGGGGCAACTAACCGAAGAGAGGTAAAAACAATGTACGAAGATAAGAATTTGGTTTGCAAAGAGTGCGGCAATGAGTTCGTGTTCACCGCTGGTGAGCAGGCTTTCTACGCAGAGCGTGGCTTCCAGAATGAGCCCCAGCGCTGCAAGGCTTGCCGTGACGCCCGCAAGAATGCCACCCGTGGCCCCCGTGAGTTCTTCACCGCTACCTGCGCTCGTTGCGGTGGCGAGGCTAAGGTTCCCTTCGAGCCCAAGACCGATCGTCCTGTGTTCTGCAGCGAGTGCTTCGCTCAGATGCGCAACGAAGGCTAATTTGCAAAAAAGAGAGGATGCCGTCAGGCATCCTCTTATTTTTTCTTGTTTGCATCTTTGCATTGTGCTATAATGATCAAAACGGAGGTGCTGCTATGAGAGCGAAAATGCGATCCTTGATTTTCCTGATCCTGGTGATATCTGTGCTGCTGACAGGTTGTGGACTGTCGGATGGCTTGTTTGGCAGCCGACTGGTATCCTATGACCAGATGGAATATACTCGCCCCAATATGGTGCTGTTTTCTACTGTGCTGGATAAAAGCTGCACCGCAGCTTTGGAGGAGACGGATATCCGGAAACTGGAGGATGCCATTTGGGCATTCTATGATGTGTATGATGGGTTCTACACCAATTTGAATCTGGCGTTTATTTCTTACAGCCGTGATCTGACGGATATTTATTGGGAAGGGGAGTATTCCTACTGCGCATCCTACAGTGCTACGGCCGATGCCGGCCTGGACCGGCTCTATCGGAGCCTGGCAAAATCGCCCTTGCGGGAGACGCTGGAAGGAGATAACTACTTTGGCCCAGGCTACTTCGATTCTTTTGAAGGGGAGAGCCTCTATGATGAACACCTGACTTCGCTTCTCAATCAAGAGGCGCTGCTGCGTAATCAATACCAAGCCATCCATGGGGAAGCCAGCGATACAGAATACTATTCTGAGGAATACTTCTCTCAATACGGTAGTCAGATGGCAGAAGTTTACTTGGAGCTGGTGCAGCTTCGCCAGCAGATCGCAGCGTATGTGGGATATGAAAGCTATCCCCAGTTTGCTTACGATTTCTATCACCTTCGGGATTACACGCCCCAGCAGTCTACCAGCTATCTTGCGGATATTCGGGCAGAACTGGTGCCGCTGTATCGGGGCCTGACAGCTTCCTGGGGTGAAGAACCTGCATACTGTTCAGAAGAGGATTTGTTTTCTTATGTCAGTTCCATGGCAAAAAATATGGGTGGCACCATTGGGGATGCTTTCTCAGATATGTCTTCTGCCAAGGTCTATGACATTGCCTACGGTGCGAACAAATATACCACTTCCTACGAAGTTTACCTTCCTACCTATTACACGCCCTACATTTTCCTGTGCCCCACCGGTACGGAGTATGATAAGCTCTCCTTTGCCCATGAGTTTGGCCATTTCTGCAGTGACTATGTCACACCCGGCGGCAGCATGCAGGGCGTAGATGTGGCGGAAGTTTTCTCCCAGTCCATGGAGTATTTGAGCCTGCAGTATGCCGATGGCGGCGATGACCTGCTCAAACTGAAGATGGCGACCTGTTTGAGTACATATGTAGAACAAGCAGCCCTGGCCAGCTTTGAGCATCAGGTTTATGATCTAACCGGAGCGGATTTGACCGTGGAGGGCATTCAGGCTCTTTACGAAGAAGTGTGCATTGCCTACGGCCTGGATGTGCCCGGATGGGATAGCCGGGACTATGTTTGCGTGCCTCATTTCTATGAAAGCCCAATGTACGTCATTAGCTATGTGCTCAGCAACGACGCTGCGCTGCAGATCTATGAAAAGGAGATCCAGCAGCAGGGGAGCGGTCTTGCGTGCCTTGAAACAAGTCTAACCTCCTCGCAACCCTACATTCTGGCGTTTCTGGAGGAGGCGGGGCTGGAAAGCCCGTTCACCACGGGGCGCCTCATCCGTGTCCGTCAAACATTGGAAACAGCGCTGAATTAAAGAAAGCCCCCGTTTGCATTGAACAGAACCAGTAAAACTGGACAATAGACAAACAGCCCCCTTATGTAGGATAATATACCTACATAAGGGGGTATTGTTATGAGCAAAAGAAAATGGACAAACATCGAATTATTTGAACCGGAGATCATACGGCTACGCG
>JBGVMD010000051.1:0-35665 GCA_045124575.1 Faecousia sp. | reverse complement strand
GGCAATCCCCAAAGGTATGGGGTTACTTTTTCGGTAGGTTCCCCCTTGAAACTGGGGGATTCCCACGCCAGTTTGAGAACTGGCTCGGAATGACAGCGTTTATTAGGCTGCACCACCCACTGCCCGATAAACTGAAATTTGAACGAGAAAACGGTGCGCGAAAGCACACCGTTTTTTGTATTCAGGGCAGGGGACGGAGGATGCCGTTTTCGATTTGGTAGCGTTCGTCCCCATCGGGGGCAACAAATACCAAATACAGCCGCTTTTCCTCCACAGCGGAAGTTTCCCAGGCGCTTGGCGTATCTTCCGGCGCAATGTCCTCCAAATACAGTCGGCACAGCCCCTCCGGCAGAACATAGGCCGGATCGCTGCTGGCAAAGGAAAGGACGAAGCTTTCATTGGTGCAGGCGGTCATCAGCTCAGCGGCGGCGCTGCTTAGTGCCTCTGCCTTGTCACCTTTAAAAGATAGGCTTTCGGTGTTGGGGAAGCAGAAATTCTGCAGCACCACCTCGTCAAAACCCTTGTCCCGCAGTTCCCGGATCACTTGGGTCAAATAATGCAGCACCTTGTCATTGGTGGGATCCAGCCAGTAACCCAGGCCGTAGCGGCCGCTGTCGGCGTACAGGACGCCGGAGGTTTTGGTGAGGCCGCAGCTGTTGTCGTTCCATGCCAGGTCAAAATCCCGCAGGGACGACATCCGGGCAATCACATACAAGTCACTGCCAGCCAGCCAGCGGATCAGATCATCCATTTTGGAGATGTCATAGCTGCTGGAAGTGTTGCGGCCTACGGCGGTGGAATAGTAGAAATAGCCCCGGTATCCCTTCACATCCAGCATCACCGGCGTGCCGGCGGGCAGCTGTTCCAATTTTTGCCGGACAGCATCCGGGTCATCCATCAGATCCTGGGGATCGATGTAGTAGCCGGAAAGCTGCTGCAGCCCTTCCCGAAAAGGGGTATCGCTATATTGGATGGTGACGGAAGAGGGGAAAACTGGCTGAGGCAGCTGGCTTGGGGGCAGTTTTTTAGGCTGATCAAACATCAGCTTGGCGCCCTCATCGGTATAGACCACAAAGCGCTGCAGCCACAGCACACTGCACAGGGTTACCAATGTCACCACCACCAGCACCATGGCTGTGATCCCGGCAATCCGGCGGATTCTCTGCCGGGTGCGGTAGGAAATGTTCATTTTTTAACTCCTTTTTGCTTCCACACAGCGCCAATCTTCCCGCTTGTGGACAGCGGTGACGGTGATGCCCGCCTGATGCAGCGCGGCCATCACATCCTCCAGCCGGGTGTCCAAAATGCCGGAGCAAATCAGGGCAGTATCTTCGCTGAGGAAATGGGGCAGAACGGGGGCCAGGCCAATGATCACATCGGCCACGATGTTCACCAGCACCAGATCGTATTTTTTCTGGGAGAGGGCGGCCATCATCTTTTCATCAGCGGTGACATTGCCGGTGATGGCGGTAAATTCCGGGGCAGCAAAGCCGTTGTAAGCGGCGTTTTCCCGGGCGATATCCTCGGCCTTGGGGTCGATGTCCACGCCTACGGCGCTTCCTGCGCCCAGACGTAGAGCGGCAAGGGACAAAATGCCGCTGCCGCTGCCCAAATCCAGACAGTGGAAACCGGGTTTCACCTGCCGCTCCATGGCCTCCATCACCATCTGGGTGGAGGCGTGGGCGCCGGTGCCGAAGGTCAGGCCGGGATCCAGGATGATGGGGGTGCGGCCGCCGTCATAGCTGTCGGAGAGCCAGTAGGGGAGAACCACCAAATTTTCGCCGATCTCCTGGGGCGGGTAGTTTTCTTTCCAACCCTCTTCCCAGTCCGTGTCGGGAAGGATCTGGGAGGTCATCTCCAGCGCGCCGAAATTCTTGCGCTGCCGTAGCTTTTCCACCAGCGCCGTCAGGCGGCTTAAACCGGCGGTGTCGCTGTCTTCCAGATACAGCTTGATGTGGGAAAGACCCTGCAGCTTTTCTTGCAGATCTTCGTCAATATAGTCCCAATATTCCTTGTTTTCTTCCAAAAAACTTTCAAATTCCTGCTGATCTTCCATCAGCAAGTCGGAAAAACCGCCGGCGGTCAGGGCGGCAGCTACATCTTCTACGGTGCCGCCACAGGTGGTGAGGGTAATTTCAAGCCAGGCCATAATGTCCTCCTGCGAAAATTGATATTTTAATCATTGTAACGCAAAAATGACACTCTGGCAAGGGCAGTTTTTGTACTGGCCGGAAAGATCCGGTAAATTGTTGTTTATGCTTCAAGTGGCGTAGCCACCAAAGGCCCCCTTGTGCAAAGGGGGCTGTCAAAATCGGCATTTCGGAACCGATTTTGACTGGGGGATTGCCACAAATCGATACAAAACAATCCCTCCGGCCCTTCGGGCCACCTCATCTCCGCGCTAAGAGCCGCCTTCGGCGGTTGCGCTCCGAAACGCACCTGCGGGCGCAGCCTTTGCACAAGGGAGGCTTTTGCGCCTTCGGCGCTAGAAACAACAATTTGCAGAATCAAAAAATTGCCATGATCGGAATTGTTGCTATTTTCCGTGTTTTGATGTATAATGTATCAAATGTGTATTTTTAGAGGAGCAATTCATGTACCAAACTCTTGAAATTTCCCCCGGCGTCACCCTGCGCTGCATCCAAAACAGCCGATTTAAGCAGGGGGTGCTGAGCGTCCAGTTTCTTAGACCCATGGATAAGGAAGAAGCGGCACTGAACGCGCTGATCCCAGATGTTTTGCTGCGGGGCTGCGCCGCTGCCTCGGATCTGCAGCAAATTACCGCCCGGCTGGATGACCTTTATGGTGCATCCGTGGGCGCATTGGTGCGCCGCATCGGTGACTACCAGACCACGGGCCTTGCCTGCGGCTTTATTGAAGACCGTTTTGCCCTACCCGGTGACCGGGTGCTGGAACCCATGATCAAATTTTTGGGCCAGCTACTGCTGGAACCGGTGACGGAGAAAGGCGGTTTCTACCGGGAATATGTATCCGGCGAAAAGAAAAATCTGATTTCTGCCCTGGAGGCCCAGCTCAGCGATAAGCAGGCTTATGCTTCCGGGAAACTTCTGAAAAATATGTGCCGGGGCGACAGCTTCGCTGTGCCTCGTTTGGGCGGCATCGCCCAGGTGCGGCGTATTACAGCAGCTGCAGCCTATGCTCACTATCAGAAGGTACTGCGGGAAAGCCCGGTGGAGATTTTCTATGTGGGCACTGCCTCCATGGAGCGGGTGGCGGCGCTGCTACAGCCTATTTTCCACCGCATTCCCCGAGAAGTTTCCGCTTTGCCCCCTCAAACGGCGCTGAAACCCGCGGTCGAAAGTCACAAAAGCGAAACCATGGACATTGCTCAGGCGAAGATTGCTATGGGATTTGTGACACCCATTACAAATGCTGATCCCCGTTTTGCGGCCATGCAGCTGCTGAACACCATTTTTGGCGCCGGCATGACCAGCAAGCTCTTTGTGCAGGTGCGGGAGAAAAGATCTTTGTGCTACGCCATCGGTTCCGGCTATTATAGTAGCAAGGGCCTGGTGAGCGTCCATGCAGGCATCGATACGGCCCGTTTTGAAGAAACCAAGGATGCTGTTTTGGAGCAGCTGAAGGCCTGCCAAAGGGGAGAAATCTCCCAGCAGGAACTGGATGCGGCAAAGGCCGCAGTACTGTCCGGTCTGCGGGCGGTGTATGACGGCCCCGGTGCCATGGAAAGCTTTTTCTCCACCACGGCCATCAGCGGCGTGGACCGCAGCCCGGAGCGATATGCCGAGGAAGTCTGGGCGGTTCAGATCGAGGATGTGGTGGCGGCGGCCAACACCCTTCGTTTCCACAGCAGCTTTTTCTTAAAGGGGGAGGGGCAGCATGAATAAACAATATTATCCCGCCCTGGACGAAACCCTGTTTTCTGTGACCCTGCCCAACGGCCTGCACATCATGGTCAACCGCAAGCCGGGTTTTACCAAAAAACTGTGCTATTTTGCGGCGGATTTCGGTGCGGTGCACCGGGAATTTACACTGGAGGGTGAAAAATACACCGTTCCTGCGGGTATTGCCCATTATTTGGAGCACAAAATGTTCGACATGCCCCAGGGGGATGTAAGCCGCCAGTTTGCGGCGCTGGGCGCCTCGGTGAATGCCTTCACCAGCTATGACATGACGGCCTACTATTTTTCCTGCACGGAACATTTTGAAGACTGCCTGCATCTGTTGCTGGAATTTGTGTCCACCCCCTATTTTACCGAGGAATCGGTGCAGCGGGAAATGGGCATCATCGGCCAGGAAATCTGCATGAGTGCCGACGAGCCGGGCAGCCGGGCCTTTGAAAACCTGATGACGGTGCTGTATGCGAAGCATCCCATCCGGGTTCCCGTGCTGGGCAGGCAGGAAGATATTGAACAGATTACCCCGGAACTGCTGCATCTGTGCCACCGGGCGTTCTATAATCCTGCCAATATGCTGCTGTGCGTGGTGGGCGATGTGGACGAAGAACAGGTGGAAGCCATTGCCCGGCAGGTGCTGGGGGATGAAAAACGCCCCATGGGCGTAAAAGCGGATTTCCCTCAAGAGGAAATGCGCTGTGAAAGCCCTCTCATCGAGGAGGAAATGCCCATCGCCATGCCCACCTTCTCCTTGGCCATCAAGGCCACTTGCCCTGAAAAGGGAGAGCCGGCCATCCGGCGGGAGATCGTTGGCGATCTGGCGGCGGAGGCCTTGTTTGGAGAGTCTTCCAAGCTGTATATGCAGCTGTATGAGCAGGGACTGATTGATTCTTCTTTTGGTGGCGGTTTTGATACGGTGGATGGCTGCGCCATGCTTTCCTGCGGCGGCGACAGCGATGACCCGGCCGCGGTGCGGGACGCCATTTTGGCCCGGGGCGCAGAAATTGCCCGGCAGGGCATTGCGGAAGACGTTTTTATGCGGATGAAGCGCAGTGCCATGGGCCGCCGCATCCGGGACTTGGACAGCTTCGATGCCACCTGCTTCCGTCTTTGCGCCTACCGCATGACCGAATTTGACTATTTCCGCTTCCCGGAGCTATATGACAAGATCGAGGCAAGGGAAGTGCAGGACTTTTTGGCCCAGGTGGTGCGGCCTGAGGGCTGCAGTTTGTCCGTGATCTATCCTGTAAAGGAGGAAAAATAAATGAATCCCAGTCATTATTTGGATATTTCCCTGTTTGGCATTGAAATGAATCCCCCCAGAACCCTGGATCTTTTCGGCCTGAGCATCCATTTTTACGGCCTGATCATTGCCTGTGGCCTGATGCTGGCGGTGTGGTATGGTTGTAAGCGATGCAACCAGTTTGGATTCTCGGTGGACGATTTGACCGATGGCGTGCTGTGCATCGTGCCCTTTGCCATTCTTTGTGCCCGGCTGTACTACTGCATCTTCGACTGGGCCAGCTATAAGGATAATCCCATTTCCGTTCTCTATATTTGGAATGGCGGCTTGGCCATCTATGGCGGTGTCATCGGCGCGGCGATTGGCGTCATCGTATTCAGCAAGGTGAAGAAGATCAAGATCGGTGCGGTGCTGGATATTGTGGCGCTGGGCTTTCTCATCGGCCAGTCCATCGGCCGCTGGGGCAATTTCTTCAATCGGGAGGCCTTTGGCGCTGCCACCGACAGCTTTATGAAGATGGGTCTGTTCAATTGGATCACCCAAAGCTGGGAGTATTACCATCCCACCTTCCTGTATGAGTCGCTGTGGAATGCCGCAGGCTTTGCGCTGCTGCATTTTCTGTCGAAGAAGCGGCAGTATGACGGCCAGATTGCCCTGGGCTATGCCGCATGGTATGGCCTGGGCCGCACCTTCATCGAGGGTCTGCGGGTGGACAGCCTCTATTGGGGCGATTTCCGGGTCAGTCAGCTGCTTGCGGCGGTGAGCTGCTTTGTCGCAGTGGCGGTGCTGCTGTACATGGCCTTCCAAAAGCACGATCCGGCCCGGATGCAGGTGAACCTGACGGCTGCCCGGCAGGCGGAGGCAGAGGCCGAGAAGCAGGAGGGCGCCCCCGGCATGGAGCCCCTGTTCCCGGAGAGAGAGGAAGAATAATGCGATGCAAAAACCCCACAGCTTGGCTGTGGGGTTTTTGTGTGCAAATTTCAGTTTATCGAGCAGATGCCGATCCCTCAGGAGGGTGTCATTGCGAACCATTCCGCTTAAGTGGTGTGGCAATCCCCAAAGGTATGGGGTTACTTTTTCGGCAGGTTCCCCCTTGAAACTGGGGGATTCCCACGCCAGTGTGCGCACTGGCTCGGAATGACAGCGTTTATTAGGCTGCACTCCCACTGCCCGCTAAATTCCAAATTGACGAAAAAGGGTGGCATGCATACTTTGGAAAAATCGTTCAAAAATAATTTATAATTGTGGCACTTGACTTTTTTAGCACTCTCTGCTATAGTGTGCTTAGCACTCAGAACGAAAGAGTGCTAAACCCTGTAAGGAGGCCCTTTATGGAACTGACTGACCGGAAAAAGAAGGTTCTGCGCTCCATCGTAGACCTGTATATCCGCACCGCCGAGCCCGTTGGCTCCAAGGCCATCTCCGAGCTGCCGGATATGAATTACTCTTCGGCCACCATCCGCAACGAAATGGCGGATCTGCTGGCCATGGGCTATCTGGAACAGCCCCACACCAGCGCCGGCCGCATCCCCTCTGCCGCCGGTTACCGGCTGTATGTGGATGAGCTGATGGCGGATTACCGCCTGAGCATGGATGAGACCAAGCAGCTTTCCGCCTCCTTTGATGAAAAAATGCAGCAGGTGGATAAACTGATGGAGCGGGTGGCAAAGCTGGTTTCCCAGGCTACCGATCTTCCCGCCATTTCCATGGCCGCCCGCAATGCTGCTGCCACCATCAAGCGCTTTGAGCTGATCATGGCAGGGCAGGGAAGCATCATCCTGGTGGTGATGCTGTCCACCGATGAAGTGATCAACAAGCTGATCAAGCTGCCCCTGCAGGTGGAAGAAACGGATCTGAAGCTGCTGAGCGCTGTGCTCAATGCCACCATGACCGACATTCCCCAGGAAGGCTTTACCCCCGAACTGTTGGAACGGGTGGTACGCTCCGCCGGAAACGCAGCCATGCTGGTCCCCGTGGTGGTGGATTTTGCCACCGATGCCCTCCGGGGCAAGGGCGGCACCAATATGGCGGTGGCCGGTCAAATGCGGCTGTTGGGTCAGCCGGAATACCGGGATGTGGATAAGGCCCAGCGGGTCATCACTTCCCTGGATGAAGAGGCCCTTTCCAATTTGCCTGCTGTGATGCAGAACGAAAACGGCACCAAGGTTCTGGTTGGCCCTGAGAATGTGGCCCAGGAACTGAAAGACACTTCCGTGGTGATGACAAAATTTGATATCGGCGACGGCATGCAGGGCATGATCGGCGTGGTGGGTCCCACCAGAATGGATTACGCCAAGGTCACCGCTCGCCTCAGCTATTTCGCTGAGAGCCTCAGCAAAATGTTCGCCAAGCCCGAGCAGCCCCAGCTGCCGGAAGGCAATGAAGAATAATATTTTGTGTCATTCCGAGGCCGCTGAGCGGCCGTGGGAATCCCCATCGTACAACAAGGGCAGGTCTAAACTTGCAGGGGATTGCCACACCGGTGTGCGCACTGGTTCGCAATGACATCGTATATGGAGGAGCACATGGCAAAGAAGGACAAGGAAAAGAAAGAAACTCCTGTGGAGGAGACCGTCGAGCAGGCTGCTGTAGAGGAAACTGCCGAGGTCAATCCCTGGGAGGAAAAATATAACGCAGAGCACGATCAGTTCCTGCGGCTGGCAGCGGAATTTGATAATTTCCGCAAGCGCACCATCAAGGAAAAGGAAGCCTCCTACGGCAACGGCAAGGCCGATACCGTGGCGAAGATGCTGCCTGTTTACGACAATCTGGAGCGTGCCCTGCAGCAGCCCACCGAGGATGCCGCCTACAAAAAGGGCGTGGAAATGACCATGACCGAGCTGGAAAAGATCTTCACCGCTCTGGGTGTGGAAATTTTCGGTCAGGTGGGTGACGCGTTTAACCCGGAACTGCACAACGCCATTATGCACAACGAAGACGAGACTCTGGGCGAAAACACCGTTTCCATGGTGTTCCAGAAGGGCGCCAAAATCGGCGACAAGGTTGTGAGATTTGCAATGGTCCAGGTGGCCAACTAAAAAGCCTCCCTTGTGTAAAGGGAGGTGGCAGCCCGAAGGGCTGACGGAGGGATTGACAATCCCCCAGTCATAGCCTGCGCTATGACAGCCCCCTTTGCACAAGGGGGCCATAAAGATGTAAAAACTTTTTCAATATATTTAGGAGGAAATTAACTATGTCTAAGATTATCGGTATCGATCTGGGTACTACCAATTCCTGCGTCGCTGTTTTGGAAGGCGGCGAGCCTGTTGTTATCGCCAACGCCGAGGGCGGCCGTACTACCCCCTCTGTTGTGGCCTTCTCCAAGACCGGCGAGCGTATGGTTGGCCAGGTGGCAAAGCGCCAGGCTGTGACCAATGCTGACCGCACCGTGGCTTCCATCAAGCGCCACATGGGCGAAGACTACAAGGTAAACATCGACGGCAAGGGCTACACTCCCCAGGAAATCTCCGCTATGACCCTGGCCAAGCTGAAGGCGGATGCCGAGGCTTACCTGGGCCAGTCCGTCACCGAGGCTGTTATCACCGTTCCTGCTTACTTCTCCGACGCCCAGCGTCAGGCCACCAAGGATGCAGGCCGCATCGCAGGTCTGGAAGTCAAGCGTATCATCAACGAGCCCACCGCTGCTGCTTTGGCCTACGGCCTGGACAAGGAGCAGGAGCAGAAGATCATGGTTTATGATCTGGGCGGCGGTACCTTCGACGTCTCCATCCTGGAGATCGGCGACGGTATCGTGGAAGTTCTGGCCACCGCCGGCGACACCCGCCTGGGTGGCGACGACTTCGACCAGCGCATCATGGATCACCTGGTTGCTGAGTTCAAGAAGGCTGAGGGCATCGACCTGAAGAACGACAAGATGGCCATGCAGCGTCTGAAGGAAGCCGCTGAGAAGGCCAAGATCGAGCTGTCCGGCATGACTTCCACCTCTGTGAACCTGCCCTATATCACTGCTGACGCCACCGGCCCCAAGCACCTGGACGTGACCCTGACCCGGGCCAAGTTCAACGAGCTGACCGCCGATCTGGTGGAGCGTACCCTGAAGCCTGTCCGTCAGGCCATGTCTGACGCCGGCCTAAAGCCCAGCGATCTGGACAAGGTGCTGCTGGTTGGCGGTTCCACCCGTATCCCTGCCGTGCAGGAAGCCGTCAAGGGCATCACCGGCAAGGAAGGCTTCAAGGGCATCAACCCCGATGAGTGTGTTGCTGTTGGCGCTGCCATTCAGGGCGGCGTTCTGACCGGTGACGTCAAGGACGTGGTCCTGTTGGACGTCACGCCTCTGTCCCTGGGCATTGAGACCATGGGCGGTGTGTTCACCCGTCTGATCGAGCGCAACACCACCATCCCCACCCGCAAGAGCCAGATCTTCTCCACCGCCGCTGACGGCCAGACCTCCGTTGAGGTTCATGTGCTGCAGGGCGAGCGTGAGATGGCTGCTTACAATAAGACCCTGGGCCGCTTCCAGCTGGGCGGCATCGCTCCCGCTCCCCGTGGCGTGCCTCAGATCGAGGTTTCCTTCGACATTGATGCCAACGGCATCGTGAAGGTTTCCGCTAAGGACCTGGGCACCGGCAAGGAGGCCAACATCTCCATCACCGCTTCCACCAACCTGAGCCAGGAGGACATCGAGAAGGCTGTCCGCGAGGCTGAGCAGTACGCTGCTGAAGACAAGGCTCGCAAGGAAGAAGTGGACACCCACAATCAGGCTGAGCACACCGTCTATCAGATGGAGAAGTCCCTGAACGAACTGGGCGACAAGGTTTCCGAGTCTGAGAAGGAGCCCATCAAGGCTGCCATCGAGAACCTGAAGGAAGTCAACAAGGGTAACGACGTGGCTGCCATCAAGAACGCCATCGAGGAAGCCCAGAAGGCTTTCTATCCCGTGGCTGAGAAGCTGTATCAGCAGGCAAATCCCCAGGGCGATGCGGCGTGCGGCGGCGACTGCGGTAACTGCGGCAGCGACGGCGTTGTGGACGCTGACTACGAGACTGTTGACTAATTGACCCCACGAAGGGGCGGCAAAATGCCGCCCCTTTTCGGTGTGTGTTGAGGTGAATCCATATGGCAGAAAATAAACGCGATTACTATGAGGTGCTGGGCGTCGAGAAGGGCGCCAGCGCTGAGGAAATTAAAAAAGCATACAGAAAAAGTGCCATGAAATACCACCCGGACCGCAATCCCGGCGATAAGACCGCGGAGGAAAAGTTCAAGGAACTGGGTGAAGCCTACGAAGTGCTGTCTGACGACGAAAAGCGGGCCCGCTATGACCAGTATGGCCATGCCGGCGTGGATCCCAATTTCGGCGCCGGTCAGGGTGGCTACGGCGGCTTTGGCGGATTCGGTGATTTCGGCGACTTGGGCGATATTTTTGGTTCTTTCTTCGGTGGCGGCGGCAGCCGCAGTCGTAACGCCAATGCCCCCCGCCGGGGCGAAAATGTGGGCGTTCGGATGGAACTGACCTTCGAGGAAGCAGCCTTCGGCTGTGAAAAGGACATTTCTGTTCAGCGTGTGGAAAACTGTTCCGCCTGTTCCGGCACCGGCTCTGCCGACGGCACGGTGGAGACCTGTGCCACCTGTCGGGGTGCAGGCCAGGTGCGTACCACCCAGAATTTTATGGGCATGTCCATGCAGTCCACCACCGTCTGCCCCCACTGTAATGGCAGCGGCAAGCAGATCAAAACCCCCTGTTCCACCTGCCGGGGCAAGGGCAAGGTGCGCCGCACCCAGAAGATGAAGGTGAAAGTGCCTGCCGGCATCGATATGGGCCAGGCGTTTCGGGTATCCGGACAGGGCAATGTGGGCACCAACGGCGGCCCCAACGGCGATGTGATGGTGGAAGTTTACATCCGCAAGCACCCCATTTTCCAGCGCAACGGCATGGATGTGTACTGTGAAGTGCCCATCTCCTTTGCACAGGCAGCGCTGGGCGGTCAGATCGAAGTGCCCACTTTGGATGGTAAGGTGCTCTACGAGATTCCCGAAGGCACCCAGACCGGCAAGGAATTTGTGCTCCATGACAAGGGTATCCCCGATGTCAGCAATCCTCGCCGCAGAGGCCGTCATCGTTTCACCGTGGTGGTGGAGACCCCCACCAAACTGACCAAGGAGCAGAAAGAGCTGCTGCGGCAGTTTGACGGTACCATGGAAAGCAAATCCAGCCCCAAGCGGAAGAAATTCATCGACACGCTAAAGGACTTTTTTGATTGAGGAAATCCAATGGAAGAAAAATTTATTGCTGCCTGGATGGCGGCTCGTCAAAACGCCATGAACATTGGCGTCCGTCTTCGCCCTATGGCCGAGGATACCGCCCTGCAGACCGCCCACCGCTGTCTGAACGGACATCGGGAAAGCGATGGCTTTGGTATCCTGGCGGATAAACACCGTTTGGAGTGGAGCCTGGAGGCGCTGGTGATCGACAAGCGTTTTACCGCGCTGTTTACCGATGAGGAGGCCAACACCGCTCTGCAGCGGCTGTTGAACGCCGGCTACGGATTTTAAAGCAAAAAACTGGGATACGCCAATGCGTATCCCAGTTTTTATTACTTATTCTCCATGTGCACATGCAGGTGGGGATAGGCCATGTGCAGACCCTCCCGGGCAAAAATGGCGTTGATGCGACGATTGATGATGAAATTGGCGTTCCAGTAGTCATCACCGGTGGTCCAGATACGGACGGAATAGTGGACACCCTTTTCGCTGTAGCTCATGACTTCGGCAAAAATACCATTTTCCTCCAGCTTTTCGGGGATGTCGGCAGCTTCCTTCAGGGCGGAGAGCACTTTTTCGATGGGAGCATCGTAGCCGGTGACAATGTCGATGGCCAGGCGGCGGGTGCCGGTAACGGTGTAGTTAACGATTTCTGCTGCTACCACGGAGGAATTGGGGATGGAGATGATCTTGTTGTCGGGGGTGACCAGCTTGGTGTAGGCCATGCCGATCTCCTGCACCGTACCGGACTGGCCGGCGATCTCCACATAGTGACCGGAAGCAAAGGGGCGGGTGTAGAGCAGGGTGAAGCCACCGATCAGGTTGGTCAGGCTGTTCTGCAGCGCCAGGGACAGTGCCAGAGTGACCACGGAAGCCAGAGCCACCACGCCGGTGACATCAATGCCCAGGGCAGAGGCGCAGGTCAGGCCCAGCAGCAGATATAGCACAATGCGAATCACCGAGCGGATCAGACCGTGGGCAGCTTTTTCCAACTTGGATTTTTTCAGCATCCGGTTGACAATGGAGATGACAATTCGCACCAGCACGATGCCAACCAGCAAAAGTGCCAGGGTGGGCAGCAGATGATGCAGAAAGTCCGTATTCTCCCACCATTGCTGCAGTTTTGCAATCAGTTCAGACATTTTGTTGTTCTCCTATCTATTTTTCATACCGTTCTATATCATACCACGAAAAAACGGGAAGACAAGAACAATTTGTAAATTTCAGCAAAGAAAAGCCTATAAAATCCCAAAACTTTTGCTTGCTATTTTGGAAAGGATGTATTATACTGTTAGAGCACCGATGCCGGTGTGATGGAATGGTAGACGTAGTGGACTCAAAATCCACCGCTGGCGACAGCGTGCCGGTTCGAGTCCGGCCACCGGCACCAAAAAAGAAGCACCCCTTATGGGGTGCTTCTTTTTTGGTATCTGGGCCGGGCCGAACGAATCAAATGCGACGCGGACGAGCGTCGCTTGCCGCCAGAAAAGATGGCGGCAACACATTGATTGAATCGAGTCCGGCCACCCAGAGGGGGCAAGTCCAATCATCGGCACTAAAAAGGAGCCTGCTGCAAAACTTTCATTTTGCAGCAGGCCCATTTTCTTTGGAATCAGCTCAGGGGTGCGGTGATTGTCAGATTGCCTTCATAGAGTAGGATATCATAATATCGGGTAACATCCTGTCCACTGGCGTCCAAAATCTGGAAGGAATCCCTATCAATCGTGTTGGTAACAGTACCCACCGTGTCCAGGAAGCCTGTGGCTTTGGCCACCAGCCGATGGCCCCGGATCAAAGATCCCTGGGAAATAAAGCACTCGCTGTTAGACAGGGGGGTGCCATCATCCACTTTGGACTGGGATGCGGAACTGACTGCCAAGGGGCGGCCGTCCAGACAAATGGGAATGTAAGACAGATGACTCCGATCGAAAAGGTCAAAGACAACACGGCAGTTGGAGGTGATGTTCTTGCCATCTCGATAGGCGGTAAAGGAAGCATATTGGGCAAAATTCTGATTCAGCTCGGACAAACGCAGAATGCCGGGTTCCTCCAGACTGATCTTCAGGGACAGACGCAGGGAGACGCCTTCCGGCATTTCGATGATTTCATAATCATCCTGCGCAAAGGTCAGAGGAGAGCCATCATAATACTTTTGCAGCTGATACAGATAAACACGGATGACCTGTGTCTTTGCCTCAAATACCTCCAGCGTACCTTCCTCGCAGATAATTTGGAATTCCTCGGTTACATCCTTGCCGCTGGGATCAAAGAGGGTGAAGCTGTCAATGACAGAACTGCTGCATCCGGGCTGAAGCTGCTGACCGGAGATACTAACCTTATAGGTGTAACCCTGTTCCAAAAGGAAACTGAGGGTGCGGTCCGGATCCACCCGCTGCTGGGGATAAAGGGCCTTGCCATCATAGTTCTTATAGGTGTAAGAGGGGGTGATGGTGAAGCCGGGCTTGCCGCCGCCTCCGCCACTGCCACCGCCGTTCGGATCGGGACCGGTGACTTCCACCTGGATCCAGCCGACGCCGTCAATATAGACCTCTACCCAGGCATGGCCGGGGGTCATGATATCCACATAGACGTTTTCTTCGGTTTGCAGCATGAAGCCTTCGACGTAACGGGCGGGAATGCCCAGTGCCCGGTACAGCAGGGTAGCTGCGGTGGCGTAGTGGGTACATTTGCCTTCCTTATACTGATCCAGGAAGGCGATGGCTACATTTTCCTCCATATCCAGGGCGCGGTCATATTCTAGGTTGTAGGTGGCAGCGTACTGGATGTAGTGGGCAATCTTCAGGATCACCTGAGGATCGGACAGGGAGAAGCCTTCCTTCTCAATGATGCCCTGCATATAGGAGCGGGAGGCCTCATCGATGGTCAGATACCACTGGTGCACGAACTGGCGATATTCTTCCTCATAGGGGGCGTATTCTCCCAGCTGGCCCTTGAGATAATCAAAGCCGTTGTCGGTGCTGGGCAGGGAATAATAGGAGAGGGAGTAGGCATCCCGGTGGAGGGAAGAATAATCTGTGTCGCTACCGGGCCTTGCGTAGTCGCCGTATTCGCTCATGTAATAGGGCAGCATATACCACAACATGTCCCTAAATTCGGCGATATGGATATAGCCGCCGCTGTTGCGGATGGCGATGGAGGCCAGATAATTGTAGCTCAGGCCGCCGGGCAGGGTCTTGCCGTATTCTATCGCACCGGTCCAGCCCCGGCCGGTGAAATCACCCTTGCTGTATTGCCGCAGATAAATGACATTGGTTTGGTCATCCTTAATTCTGCCCACAAACATTTCCGGTGGCTCCTGTTCCATAACGATCTGCAGGACACCATCCTGGGTCAGCAGCTGGTAGTTTGCGGTCACATCCTGACCGTAGCGGTTGACGACCCGGGCTGTGATGGTGTTGGGTTCGGCGCCGGGGTCGGTGATGGAACCGGAAACGGTGGCCCGGACGGAGTCGCCGGCCTTCATACTGCCTTCCAGCACCTCCGCGGTGAAGTTCGGATTGGTAAGGGGGGTGCCGTCATAGAACTTGGCATCGCTGGCTGCGGTGACCAGGATACGGGCCTGCAGGACCCGGATCTTACCGCCGGTGGTGCGAATGCTGTAATTGAATGTCACATCCCGGGTGCCGTCAAAGATCTGGCACTTGGATATGGACGAATTGGAAACGCCCACGTCGGTACGGCTGCCGTTGACTGTGGCAGAAAGGGTGTGCCCTTCTACCAGCGGATAGGGGGAATCGGCGGGAACGTAGGGCTCGCCACCGTACAGCGGCGTTCCGTCATAAACCTTTTCCGTGTCCCACACCGCCACGATGATGGGGCGGGGGTTGACCTTCAGGGTGCCGTAAACATAGTGGATCTCGTAGTTGGCTGTTACGTCCGCGTCGTTCTCATACGGGTTCGTCACTTTGGCTTCGCCGCGGTTGGGGATCTGCCCCACATCGGTGATGGAGGCGCAATTGACCAACTGGATGGAATGTTCCGGAACGAGGTTTTGCACACTGCAGACGTCCCAAATGTGGGCGGTGCCGTCATAGATCCAGGCGTTATTGAGGGTGGTAACGGTGATGGAGCGTTTCGTGACTTCCAGCGTGCCGAAGACCGTGGTGATCTCATAGTTGGCAGTCACATTTTTGGAGTGGCCAGAATCGTTATAAATGTAAAGACTGAAGCTGTTCTCCTTGGTGCCCACGTCCCGGATGTTGGCGCAGTTGCGGACCACATAGGTATGACCCGGCACCAGATTGTTTGCGGTCAACTGGGGATTGTCGTGGTACATGCCGTCATAGATCCAGCGTCCGTTGCCGGAGGTAAAGGTAACCGGCCGCTTGGTAATCTCCAGGGTGCCGAACTGGTTGTCAAAGGTATAATTGGAAGTTACATCCTCTCCGTTTTGGTTGGTGATGGTCAGTTTGACGCGGTTGTCCGCGGTGCCCACATCGGTAATGGAGAAGAACATAGCCTTGCTCACCCGGTGGTTGGGCAGCAGACCCTCTATGGTGTAGGTATCCACAGAATGGTGCTGACCGTCATAGACCCAGGTGCCGCTCTCAGTGCGTACAGTCACCGGGGCGGGCTTGATCCGGATGGTGCCCCACTGGCAGGTGACGCTGTAATTGTGGGTCATATCCAGGCCCTGGGCGTCCAGGATCCGAATGGCGGCGATGTTTCGATAAGTGCCGCATTGGACCAAATCGGTGGCGAAAATGGCCTCGATTCGGTGGCCGGGCAGAAGGGCAGTGGGATCTTGCAGAGAATAGGATTGGCAGGAGATGGGCTGCCCGGTATACACAGCGTCCAAACTGTCGGTGGTAATGTGCAGGGGGATCTGCTCCACCGTGAGAGTACCGGGGGTAATGGTCAGGTCATATTGACCTGTCACATCAATGGCGCTGCCGTCCTGCACATGGAGGATGGCAAAGGAGGACGTGTTCTCACTGGAACCGACCTCGGTTTGCGCGCCGGTAAATAGGGCGTTGATGGTATCACCTGCGCCCAGAGAACCGCGGAGGATCTGATAGTGCTCATAGGTCAGGGCCATGCCGTCATAGAGCTTGGACTGGCTTTCCACCAATAATTCCAGCGGCCGCTTTTGGAAGGTGACCATTATCGCAAGGGGCTGCAGATCATAAGCAAAGGTCACATCGTTGCCGCTAAGATCCAAAATGCGGATCTTGTTCACATCGGGGGAAACGGCGGTGGTGGCGGCGGCCAGGTCGGCATAGGTAAAGCCGTCGCAGAAGATCTGATCGCCGTATTTGGTGGGATCGGCCAGAAAGGTCGGGGTATCGCCAAAGACCAGACTGGACTGTTCGATGCGCACCTGCAGCGGCAGAGGCAGAATGCGGAAAGTGGTAGGCTTTCCCGGGCGCTCCTTGCCGAAGATGGAGCGACCCACGGCCCGGACCTGATAGGAACCGGGCAGGTAGGGCTGTTCTGTGCTCCATTGGTCGCTTCCTGCTGGGCTGTAGGCAAAGTGCACCTTACTGAGAAAGGCCTTGGCCTGGCACCCGTAAGCGTCGCCATAGATGAATTCGGGGCTGCAGTCTACCTGTCCGGGCAGGCCGATGGTCACCATCAGGGCGATGATCACCGCCAAAACGGAGGCACAAATGGCGCCAATCAGCACCCGATGCTTCACCACTTTGGTTAGAAAGTCGGATAGGCGCAGCACCTTATTCCTGTAATTGTCGTATCGCATAATGTACTTTATCCTTGATAATCGTTAAGAATACGTCACTTTCAAAACACCGGGCTGTAGGATAATGCAATAGTTGGAGGTGACATCCCTGCCGTCACTATCGACAATGCTTACCCGCATGATCATGTTGTCGCAACGGCCGATTTGGGTTTGCTGTCCGGAAATCTCCACTGCAGCAAAGCTGTGGCCGTCGCACAATTGGCCGCTGGCAATGACATAGTTGGAACAGGTCAGGGGCGTTCCGTCGTATTTTTTGGTGGCGCTTTCGGCCTGCAGGGTAATTTCTACGGGGGTAATGGTCAGCGTGCCGTATTCTTTGTGAATCAGATACTGGTCGGTGACATCATTGCCCTGCTCGTCCAGCAATTGAACCTCAAAACGGTGGGACTTTTTGCCCACGTCCGGGCTGGAGAGGAAGGTGATGTTGCCAATCCGGTGACCCTTTTGCAGCTGGCCAGAGGAGGAAATGGGACTGTCAATAATGGGTTGACCGGTATAAACCATGGTCACATTTCGGGTTCGGAAGGTGATTTCGTGCAGATAAACATGAATCCGACCGGGATTGGTGGTGATTGTAAAGACATCGGTGACATCCTTTCCCTGGGGGTCAAAGATGGTAATGGCATCGATGGTGCTTTCGGAAACGCCAACTTCGGTTTGGGAGCCGCTGATGGAAGCCCGATAGGTATAGCCCATGCGCTCCAGCATTTCAAGACCGGTAACCCGACCGTCGGAGGACAGCGGGGTGCCATCATAGGGCTTGCTGACGGTCATGGGGGTCAGATTCAGCTTGGCGGGGTTGCCGGCCGAGTTGCCGCCGGAGCCTTCCATGGCACCGGTGACTTCCACCTGGATCCAGCCGATGCCGTCCAGATACACTTCCACCCATGCATGCGCCTGGCTGGGCATTACGTCCGTCCATGTATCGGCGGTCAGCTCTGCAACAGCGCCAACGGTGAAGCGGGCAGGATAGCCCAGTGCACGGTAAAGCAGTGTGGCAGCGGTGGCATAATGGCGGCAGACGCCTTCTTTATACTGGCGTAAGAAAGCGATGGCATTATTGCTGGCTTTATCCAGTCTGCGGTCGTAATCAAGGTTGTAGGTAGCGGCGTTCTGAATATAGGTGGCCACGTTATGAATATTACCGGGGGTCTGCTTGGAAAAACCCTGTTTCTGGATGATCTGACTCATAAAGTCCATGGTTTCCGGATCGATGCTGGTGTAGTTGGCGTATACGAAATCCCGGTATGCGTTTTCAAATACATCGTCACTAGAGATGCCGGAGAGGAAAGAGGCATCGTAGAGATAGAAGGGAACGGTGTAGCTTTCCTCGATAGAGCCCATATTGGTGGTGTCGTTGTGCTGGATTTCGTAACCGTCGCCGGGGGCCATGTAATAGGGAAGGGGATAGTCGGGGATGTGAGAAACAATTTCCATCTCGTGGGTGGAATAGCCGCGTTGGCTGAAATAGAAAGCGGTCAAATAGGAGGCGGCATAGGTGTTGTCATAGAGACCGGGAAAGGTAGGGGCAGTCGCCCAGCCGTTGCCCAGATAGTCGCCGCAGCTGCGGGTGCGAAAGTACACCTTGCCGCTGACATCGGAGAGAACGGAGAACATGGGCTCGGAAGAAGGCGGACCGTCGCCATCGCCGCTGTCGTTTCCCATCAAGGAGGTGGAGATGCTGCCACCACCGGCACCGGTGGGGATGAGGATGACTTCTCCCTGCTCCCGGGTGTAGATCTGGTAATTGAAGGTGACCTCGTTGCCATCCTCATCATAGATGGTCACATTCTCAATGCTTTCCGTGGGAACACCCAGGTCATTGATGGTGGAATTGACAGAGACCACCGCATAGTGACCATCCAGAAGCTCCAGACGATCACTGCCCAAGGTATAGCTACCATTGCTGGGGGACAGCTGGGCGAAATCGGTGGTGGCATCGATCAACAACCCACGATGGTTGACCTGAAGCATGCCGTAGTGGTAGGTGATGTTGTAGTGGTCGGTCACATCCCGGCCGTTTTCATCCAAGACCTGCACAGTCATGGTGTTCAGGCTGATGCCCACATTGGTTTGGCTGCCGGTAAAATGGGGAATGATCTGGTGACCTGGCTCTAACGCACCACCCACCAGGTGATATTGGTAGTTGGTGAGGGGCGTGCCGTCGTAGAGCGCTTCCACGCTGCTGGTGGTCAGAACCAGTGACGGCGGGGCGGCACTGAGCCGGTCATAGACCATCAGGCCTGCGAAGACGACCAGCATGAAGATCACGCCGATCAGCAGGGCGCACAGAAATTGTATGGATCGTGTTTTTTTCATAATTATGGCTGCAATGCGGTGGCCGCACCGTATCCTTTCTGTGAGTTTGGCCAGTGGTGGCAGTGGGGTTTTTATGCGTTTCTCTGGAGGCGGTGGATGTATTCTTTGCAGAGGGTCATCTTATCGTCGCCAAACAGCTCATCCAGGAAGGCCAGCAGACCTTCGGAAGCGTTGCGCAGATAGATGGGGTTCTGGGTTTCCAACTTTCGGATGACCTTTTTGGCCAAAATATCGTCCAGGGCGGTCAGTTCGTCACCGCCGCAGGCCACATACACAGGGATGTAGGTTTTGATCTGCTTCATGATACGGTTACCGAAGGTGATGTGGAAATTGGAAATAAGATACTGGTCCATTTGCTCCAAACGGGCCAAATTGCGTTTGCTGATGCCATATTCCTGGATGGCGTGCTCCACCAGCTGTCCGAATTGCTGGGCAGAAATAGGATTCTTGGGGGTAGCGGGGGCGGAGAACCGCTCGCTCTTGGCATCCAGATTCAGAATCATGGCACGGTCATAGACCTTGTCGGAAATGGCGAAAGTAGAGTCGTCATTGTTGGCGGTGCCGATGAACCACATGTTTTTCGGCAGCAGGACACGGCCATCCACAAACTGCTTGGGGTCGGTGGGCCACTTGTCGGAAACCACTTCCAGGAAACGCTCGTTGGGATCGGGCAGCTCCAGCAGGGAGAGGAATTCGGCAAAGTAGTATTCCACACGGGCGATGTTCATTTCGTCCATGACGGTGATGTACATATCGGCGCTGTAGTTGGCCTCGTACATTTTTTCCAGCAGCAAGGTTTCGTTAAAGCGCTTGGTAAATTCGTTGTAGTAACCAATCAGGTCGGTACGTTCCTTCCACATGGGCTGGACGGGAATAACGGTGGAGGGATTGTCGGTGTAAGAACCGAAGGCATGGGCCAGGGAGGTCTTACCGGTACCGGACATACCCTGCAGGATCACCAGCTTGGAAACGGCCAAACCGGCCACAAACTGGCGGATATTGCCGATGTCGTAGTACAGCTTCAGCTGGCTGGCGGCATAGTTGCGGAAATCCTGACAGAAAGACTCCAGAGTGACGCTCTTGTCATAGCTCTGGTGGCCGTAGCTGGCGCTGCGGCGGTCGATTTCGCTGAGCATGCAGAAACGCTCCGCGGTGGGATCTTCCACGGTTTCTTCCGGCTGGGCGGCGCTTTCCTCCACAGGGGCTTCCACCACCTGAGGTGCGGCGGGGGCGCGGAACATCATGGCCAGAATCAGGAGGGCCATGGATACCAATAGAACCACCAAATAAATGATGACAGCGGTACCGGAGGTGAGTACATCCACAAAGGCGTTGCTCAGCAGCGGCAAATTGGCTGCGGCAAGAGCGCCTGTGAGAGTAGGAACAATAGGTAACATGGTATACTCCTTACTGGTGGGACAGAGATTCACCTTGCTTTACGCTGCATTCGCGAATCAGCTTTTTGCAGCGAACGGGCCACTCTTCACCCAAAATGGTTTCGATGGTTTCTTCCAGGGTGGGATCGTCGGGGGTCAGCTTGTTGTGCATGGCGGTGAGCACCAGGGGCATCAGCTTGGTGCCAATGGCCTGATCCAGTGCGGTCAGCACATCGCCCTGGCAAGCCATGTACACATAGGCATAGGTCTCCATGCAAAGCCAGCTCTTGTTGGCAATGGTAAAGTCGGTGTGGGAACGCACATACTTCTCCAGACGATCCAGCTTTCTCCAGTGGGCTTCATCGATCACACCTCTGTTGACGGCGCGCTCGGTCAGGAACACCAGCTGATGATAGCTGAAGCTGGGAACATGGACAGGATGGGCCTCCGCGTGGCAGCTTTCAAAGGGGAACTGGTTGACCACAGCCACTTCCGACACATACTCCGGCAGCATATGGGGCAACTTGCCCTGCTCCAGGTTCAGCACGAACCACAGGTTCCGGGGCAGATGATAGGAAGTGTCTACGCCACGCTCGTTGGCGGCGACAACATGGTTGCTGCCCAGGGGATTGCGGGAGAAATGGACATAGGGAGTAAAATACAGGGGCAGATTTTCCGGCAGAACATGGCTCAGGCCGGCAAAGTGGGCCATATGCTTGTTGTTCTGGGAAGCTTCAATGGCCAGCAGGGCGTTGGTCTTGGCCTTGTTTTCAGGGCCGGAAACCCGGAAGAGAACGCTTTCTGCCTTGTCGTAAGAGCCATCTACCCGGTCGATAAAGCAGTTGGTCTGGAAATAGCCGCTCAAGACAGACATGAATTTCTTGAACGTGGCATCATCCATGCCCCGCAGCACCAGCAGATGGGAGCTGGCCAGGGAGGAGAACAGATCTCGTACGGTTTCCTGAGAGAATTGGCAGCCCCGTTCGGCGGCAAAGCGGGTAAAGTCGGCAATGGCGGAGGGGAAAGTCTGATCCTTGTCGATGTAGGCCACCAGATCGGCCTCCACACCTTCAATGCCTTCCTGCTGCGGCTTTTGGGCGGCGCTTTCCACATCGTCAAATTCCTTGACAAACATGCGCTTGGCATCGTAGGAGGGAATGACGGTGGCATCACGATCGGAAAATTCCTGCTGGCTGAGATCGTCAATGGCATCCCGTTCCTGGCTGCGGATCCGATTCTGACGGATGGCTTCCGAAACGAAAAGACCGGCGCCGACAAGGCCGAGGATCAAAGAGAACAAGTCGAAGAACAGGGTGCCCACACGGGATACACCGCAGTATACTTTCAATGCGACGGCAAGCAGAAGCATCAATCCGCCGAGAATATAGTTGAATACAGATTTTTTCATGGTCTTGTATTTTGCCTCCAATTTGAAATGATCCGAAAGGATATTGGATTCGGTTTGGATGTATGCGCTCAGATGGCGGCCATCTGCAGTCACCTGGGTGCTGCCTGCGGTGATGGTGGCAGACAAGCGGATGTGCTCCAGAGAGGCGCCGACGGAAACGGTATATTTTCCTTCTTCTTCCGCAAGGCAGCCGCAGGGCACATCGTAGACAGCGGGCAGGACAAACGGTACTTCTACCGTTTTCCGTTCACCCGGAGCCAGTGTGATCTTTGTAAAGCCGGCCAATTCCTTGACGGGCCGCAGAACGGCGGATTGGGGCTTTCC
This sequence comes from Faecousia sp., assembly GCA_045124575.1. Lineage (GTDB taxonomy): Bacteria > Bacillota > Clostridia > Oscillospirales > Oscillospiraceae > Faecousia. Next base: position 13,179 of record JBGVMD010000051.1, on the reverse strand, counting down.
GATGTATATCTGGGCAATTTCGCTGCCGGCCATTTTGCTCCGGTTTACCACAGTAAAGCGGGCCACATTGCCACTGATGCTCAGCTGGGAATAACTGAAATTGTTGTAACTGAGACCGTGACCAAAGGGGAAGGGCGGCGGGCACTGGGCAGTATCATAGTAGCGGTAACCCAGGAAACCGCCGGTCATTAAGCCGTCGCGGAATTTATAGGTCCGGTGCTGCTGATACAGCTCGTCGGTGTGGGCATATACAGAGGATGCCAATTTGCCGTTGGGAGAAACGGCGCCGGTGAGCACGTCGAACAGGGCCTTGGCACAGTGGTTGGTGTGCAAGGGGGAGAGCAACAAGGCGGCGCAATGTTCGGAAAGCACCACATCGGGACAATACTCCGGAGGGGCAATGGCGATGACCTTATGTCTGACACCTACCAACCGATCCAGGAGGGCCTGCTGATTGGCGGGGATGGAAATCTTGCTGGTTTTGTGGGTCAGTTTTTCACGTTGCTGACCCAATCCCAAAAACAGCAGCACTACATCTGCATTAGCAGTCAGATCCAAGGCGTCTTTGGCCATGTTGTAGCTGCGCTCCTGGGAAAGATCGTATCCCCGGGCGGTGCCGGTGATGGCATAACCCTGGGCGGTGAACAGCGCAGACAATTCGTCTGCCAGGGTGGCACCGGAGGTACGCTCCTGGAAGGCAATGTCACCCAAAATGCAGAGGCTGGGCTTCTTTTGGATGGGCAGAATCCGCTCATTTTTCAGCAGCACCATGGAGGCGGCATGCGCCTTTTCAAACACCTGGGGATCCACAGGCAGGGTGGAAACAGTGGGCTTACGCTTGGTGGCGAACAGGAAACGCAGCAACCGATCGGTGGCTTCGTTCACAGCATCCGGGGAGATGGCCTTGCCCAAGGCTACTTCCTGGGCCAATTCTTCTGCGGTGGCATCACCGTGGGCAATGCGGGTTTCCAACTGCTTGTATCGTTCCAAAGCAGCTTCCAGCGTAACGGAAGAACCCTGCAGGCACAGACCGCCATGGCTGAGAAGCCGCACGGTCTCTCTGGAAGAAACCTTCGGACACAGGAAGAAAAGCTCCTGATCCTGGGTGAGGGTGCTGCGCAATTGGGCGTTCACCTGTTCCCAGCCGGTCTGCTCCAGGTCGGTGGCGGTGAGCACACCCTTGCAGGCGGGGGCACTGATCAGGGACTGATAGGGCTGCGTCAGCTGTTCCCGGAGCATTCTTTCGTCGGGCTGGGTGTCCAGCCAGAGCAGCTCGTCGGGGCGAATATAAAAATCGTCCAGCACCACGGAAACGCCAAATTGTGCGGCGGCCCGCAGATAGGCGGCGGTCATGGCGCCAGCCAGCAGACTGTCTTCAGACAAGGCGCTGCGGCAGGGATTGATCTTTGGTTTTGGGCCGGGGACGATGGCAATGTCCACGCCTTGCTCTGCCATGGAACGGAACAAATGATTGGCGGCGTTCTCTACCATGGACGAATCCCAGGAATTGGACATGGCCACGGCGGTGGGCAGATCTTCTCCGCAGAATTGGTCCAAAGACGCAATGTGCAGCGCCGGAATGCCCATGACCCGGTATTTTCGATCGGACAGCAGATCGATGTCACAAAGAATGTGGACTTTGTCGCTGTCCGACAGTTGTTCAATGATGTTAAGATATTTTAACATATCTATACTCCGTATCGTGTTTTATTGGCGGTCGGGGAAAAATTCATCGTAGGATTGGCTGGGGTGGGTACTCTGATCCTGCTGGGCTTCCTCCAGGGCATCCTGATAGCGGTGGTACATTCGAAGGGTACACAAGCCGAACAGCAGCACCAAAGCCAAAATGCCGCAGGCAACCGCAAGAAACTGCTTGCCCCGCTTCAGCGGGCGAATGGAACTGCTCCAAATGGTGCGTACCGGTTCTGCTTCGGAAGCATCTTTGCCGCCAACCGGGGTGTAGAACACGGCCACATCGGCGTCCTGTACGCGATAGACAAAGTTGCCGGAGGTAACCCGGGTAAAGTTCAGCTTGAAATCGGTGCAGAATTCGTTAACGGCAATGCCCTCCGGAAGGGAAAAGGTGCGGTTGGGCTGAAAGTTCAGCTGATCATAGAAGTGGGTGGTTGTTGCCAGCACCGCACCGGTGCTGTCCAGCTGGGTGATGGTAAATTCCAGAGAGTTGGCGATGAAATCGGCCAGATTATGCAGGCGGAGCAACAGATATTTCTGCTGCTGATCCCGAACGAAGATGTAGTTTTTGACGGAAATAAAGCCTTCTATTTGAGAATGGGCATAATAGCCTTTGGAAATAAACTGCTCTGCAGAAGACATAAATGCTCCTTTTCCGGCAGCGGGTTATTTTTGGATGCGGCTGCCTTTGATGAAATGGGTGTATAGGACGATCAGTGCATACAAAGCGCCGATGATCACGGCGGCAAACAGGCAGAAACCATAGCCGAGGGTAACGACATCGGAATAGGCAAACAGCAGATCGGCGAGGAACAGCAGGCACTGCTGGAACAGGAGTCCTTCCAGAACAGTCAGGACAATGGTTGTGACCAGATAGACCAGCATTTTTACCGGCGAATAGCGCAGCACATCGGAATGGAAGGTCTTGTCGTTGACTTCCAGCAGACTGATGCTGACATAGGCGGTGTTCAGCGGCAGGGGCACGCTCAGGGAAAGGCCCGGGGTGCGGGCCGGATCTTCCACATCCAGTACCTGCAGGGGCTGATCGTTGGCGTCAAAGGGAAACACACGATAGTGCACAGAACGGATGCTGGGATGCAGCATACATTTTAAAAACCGTTCACCATTGTTATCGGAGAGGATGTACTGGGGGATGTAGGGACGGATGTGGCGCTCGGGCAGGTAGACAATGGCGCGGCCATTCTGAAACAGATATCGTTTGATGCCCCGGTCCTTGATTTTCGTGGCATCAAACCGGAACGCCAGTAGGTTATGGGGCAGAAAACAGGCAGTCAAAAAGACATACAGCACAAGGCTGAGAATAAAAAAGACGGCCTGGAGAATATAAAGCAGGATGATTTGGATCATAATGTAACCCTCGAATCGAATATAGGCCCGGAAGAGCCGTGCTTAGGTGTATTGTTGGAAGAAGGCTTCAATTTGTGCGCCGGTAAATTCACCCTCTTCAGGGGAAAGGGAAACCAGTTCCGTAACGATGGCATCGCACAGGAAATCCGGCAGAGAAAGCTGTCGCTCGGTGAGATATTTGTTCATATAGGTGCGCAAAACACTGACCTGTTCCTGAGAAGAGCCATAGCCCCGGTTGTGAACGGTGTTCAGCGAGACGGCCATATGGTCATAGAAATCGCTGAGGGCAGCTGCAGGGAGTTTCAGCGTTTTTAGCGCGGTGCTCCAGAGCTGCAGGCTTACAACGGAGATGCGGATGTGGGCCATATTGGGATTCTTGGCCAGTTCGGTCTCCAGTTTGGGAATCAGCTGGCTTTCTTCCAGACAGGAAAGCAGTTCGGAATAATTATTAGCGTTGACGGTCAGCAGATTGCTCTCCAAATGGAGGATATACGCATTCAGCAAGGTGGTCACATTGGATTTTACGGTATCAGCGGTGCTTTCGGCGCAGACCAGAAGGATCTCGTTCATCAGGGGCTGGGCAATCGGGTGCAACTGGGGCAGGGAGAAGGAATAGTAGGGAGAACCTGCCAGCCAGGTTTTGGCACAGTATGCAAAATAATCGGAAACGACGCCGTGGCACAGCTTGAGCTGGTTAAAATGATTCCGCAGCGTTTTCAGCTGGGCGATCTGCTCCGATGTCACCTCTGTGGGATGTTCCAGAATGGAAAAAGCGGCGGGCAATTGAGAGAAGATCGATTCGATATGCTCCAACTCTGTGTGCAGGTACACCTGTTCGCCATAGACTTTGGTTTGAGCCGCGGCGCGGAACATATATTTGCCGCCCAGCTCGTAGAGCACATTGCCGGGCAAATCATCGGGCAGGGACTTGATGGTGTCAACGTCCTCGGCACTGAGGGTGGTCATGGACCACAGATTGGGTTCAAATTCTTCGGCCATGTGGATTACATCACCGGCGACTCGCAGAGAACCCGTGAAGGGGCAGGTGATGACCATGGAGATGATCAGGGCGCACACGCCGCCGGTGATACCGCCCAGAGTACGGCTGTACCGATGACAGAACGACACCTTGTCACGGCAGTAGCCGGGATCGTCCCCCCGAGAAGCGCGGGAATCTATGGTGAAGCTATAGAAAACCAGCCGCAGCAAAGGATGCAAGACGGCAAAGCAGACCACGAACAGCAACAGGCTAACCACCATTTGGGCTGCCGCTTGCAGGAAGGGACCCATGGAATTGAAATCGGTCAGCAATACCTGATATAGATAGGAGGGCTGGATCATATTTTCAAAGACGGGCGCCACGATGCCGCGGGCAATCGGGGGGGCAATCAAAAGTGCTGCCAAAATGCTGGGGATCATGACCCCTAATGAAATGAGGGTGGGGAAAAAACCGCGGCGGATGCCCCGGTAAATTTCAATAAAGGCAACGACGGCCACAATGAGGAGGATAATCACAGAAAACCAGCTAATCGACATAGTATACTCCGTTCTGATATGGTAATGGATAAATTGCGTTCATAAATTATTCATAGTATATCACCCTCGTGTGAGAAACGCAAGGACAGCTGGGGAGGTTTGTGAAAAATGCCGAAAGAAAAAGAAATAATTTGTTCACAAAAACGTTTTGTATTGTTTTCAAAGCGGCCATAGTTTGTTCAAAAAATGGGACTATGATAAAGTCATAAAAGGCGGAGGGAAAAGAAAATCCCCTGTCTTTTTCAAAACAACATCCTCTTTCTATCTCTCTTCTTTCTAACCCCCCAAAGCAAGGACGCTCCGCTTCAAAAGCGGGGCGTCCTTCATTTTTTGTCATACTGCCTTTTCACGGTGCATAAGATGGACGGAAGAAAGCAAGGAGGGATCGTATTGAAGCGAGGCTTTTTCAAATCTTACGGTTTTTTGCTGCTGATGCTGTTGGGCATCGGTGCCGGGTGCGTGGTGGGGGCAATCTTCCCGGTGGTGAAAGATGGAGCAGGGGAAGTGGTCCAGGCCGGTGCCACGGTGCTGGAGCCCCTGGGCACGGTGTTTATCAATATGATGTTCTGCGTGGTGGTGCCTATGGTGTTCTGCTCCATTTGCTCTGCCATTGCGGGTATGGAATCGGCAGGTAAGGCCGGGCGCATCATGGGTATTACTGTGGCTGTGTTCCTGGTTACCGCAGCCATTGCGGCGGTGCTGATGTACGGCGTGGTGCGTCTGATTCCATTGGTGCAAGGACAGTACCCGGTGATGGAAGAGGCGGCAGTGAAAAATCTGGATCTTGGGGAACTGATCGTGAATTTCTTCACCAAGCCCGACTTTTTTGAACTGCTGAGCCGAAAAGCCATTCTGCCGCTGATCGTGTTTGCGGTGCTGTGCGGCTTTGGCATCCAGCTGTCCGGCGGCAGGGAGAGCATGACGGCCCGCCTGCTAAACGATGTGACCGGGTGTATCATGAAGGTGGTCAAACTCATTACATATTACGCTCCCGTGGGATTTTTCGGCTTTTTTGCCTCCCTGGTGGCAACCTATGGCCCGGAGCTGATCGGCGATTATGGCCGCACGCTGCTGATCTACTATGTGATCTGTTTTGCCTATGTGCTGGTCTTTTTCCCCATTTATGCCCGGTTTGGCGGGGGCAAGGGCGGAATCAAGACCATGTTCCGCCATTTGCTGCGGCCGGCGGCGGTGTCTTTTGGTACTTGTTCGTCTGTGGCCACCATCCCCACCAATCTGGAGGTGGCGGAGGACACCGGCATCAGCCGGGATGTGGCAGATATTGTGGTTCCCTTGGGTGCCACCATGCATATGGATGGATCGGCTATGTCGGCCATTGTGAAGGTTGCCTTCCTGTTTGGCATTTTTGGCCGGGATTTTGGCTCGTGGGAGGCGATATTGGCCATTGTCGTGGCGGTTTTTTCCTCGGTGGCCATGAGTGGCATCCCCGGTGGCGGCGGCACGGGGGAACTGGTGCTTTGCACCGTGTTTTTCCCGGAACAGATGGCGGTGGCCTATCCCATAGCCATTGCTTTGGGGAACTTGGTTGACCCGCCGGCCACCATGGTCAATTCCGCGGGAGATTATGTGGTGACCTACATCGTGGAGCGGTTTGTTACAGGGAAACAGTGGCTTCAACGGCACATGGAGAGGAAAGAAAACTAAGAATCGCCACCCAGCGGGAAACCGCCGGGGGTCGATTCTTGATAAGGGAAATTGTTGTTTATACGATAAGCGGCGCAGCCGCCAAAGGCCCCCTTGTGCAAAGGGGGCTGTCGCCGCCGCAAGGCGGTGACTGGGGGATTGTCTTTATTTACAATCCCTCCGGTCCTGCGGGCCACCTCCCCTTGCACAGGGGAGGCTCGCGCTCCGCGCTCCATTTTGTAAGGTAAACAACAATTTACCATATCATTCCTTTTTTAAATTTTCAGAAAATTCATGTACCCGGGGTAGCGAAGCGGTGGCGGTTATGTTATAATGTTCCCAAGTATACCATTTAGGAGAATGACTATGATCGAATTGTTGGCTCCTGCCGGGAGCATGGATGCCTTGCGGGCGGCGGTGCAAAATGGTGCCAATGCCGTTTACCTGGGCTGCGGTGCTTTTAATGCCCGCCAAAGCGCGAAAAATTTCACCATTCAATCCCTGGCAGAGGCGGTGAAATACTGCCATGTCCGGGGTGTTGCTGTACATCTAACTTTGAATACGCTGGTGTCGGATAAGGAAATGACTGAGTGCATCAAGCTGATCCGGGCTGCTGCCGAATGCGGAGTGGATGCATTTATCGTTCAGGATCTGGGTGTGGTGCAGCTGTGCCGCCGAATCGCACCCTCCGTGCCGCTCCACGGCTCCACCCAGATGACCGTCCATTCCCTGCCCGGGGTGCTGCTGTGCGCCGCCTGGGGTCTGAGCCGAGTGGTGTTGAGCCGGGAGCTGAGTCGGGAAGAAATTCGATATATCTGCACCCACAGTCCCATTGAGATCGAGGTTTTTGGCCATGGCGCGCTGTGCATGAGCTATTCCGGCCAGTGCTATCTGTCTGCCGCCATCGGCGGCCGCAGCGGCAACCGGGGGCGGTGTGCCCAGCCCTGCCGCCAGTGCTACGGATACAGCCGCCGGGAAAACCGGTATCCTCTGAGCCTGAAGGACAACTGCCTGATTGCCTACCTGCGGGAATTGGAGAGCATGGGCGTGGCATCGCTGAAGCTGGAAGGCCGCATGAAGCGGCCGGAATACGTGGCGGTGGTCACCGATGTATACCGCCGGGCATTGAACGGCGAAAAGCTGACCCAGGAAATGATGGATGCCCTGCTGATGGCCTTTAACCGTCAGGGCTTTACCGATGGCTATTACAATGGAAAACTGGGTAAGGATATGTTTGGCATTCGGGAGGACAAGGGCGACGAAGCCCCTTGGATGCGGGAAGCCCGCCAAAGCTATGAGGGTGCGGAAAATCCCTTGGTGAATGTGGCCATGCACATGGTGGTGCGACAGGGCATCAGCAGTTTGGTGGTGCTGGATCCCCAGGGACGCCGCTGCGCCATCACCGGCCCGGCGCCGGAAGTGGCCCGCACCCAGGAACTGACCTTGGAGCAGCTGGAGTCCCGGCTGTCCAAAACCGGCGGCACGCCCTACCGCTGCGTCCGGGTGACGGCAGATATTACCCCTGGTCTGACGTTGTCGGCAGCTGCCATTAACGCCATGCGCCGGGATGTGCTTAATCAGCTGACGGCGGTGCGAAGCCGCCGGGAGGAACGGCAGATTCTGACGCTGCCCAAGCTGCACCATCACAAGGGCGCAGTGGACGCACCGGGCTACACGGTGCAGGTGACCACCCGGGAGCAGATCACACCCAAGGTTCTGAAAATGAACCCGGAGGCGCTGTATGTGCCGCTGCATATTCTGGCGGGGGACGAGGCATTTACCCGGCAGCTGAGCAAGCTGGCGCCGGTGGCGGCGGTGCTGCCTCGGATCGTCCATGACGGCCAGATGGGGAAATTGCGGGAGGATCTGCGGAATGTGCGCCGCTGGGGCGTGAAAGAGGCCCTGGTGGGCAATTTGGGCCTGATGCTGCCGGTGCGGGATGCGGGATTGGAAATTCGGGGCGATTTTGGCCTGAATATCTATAACTCTATGTCCATGCTGTCGCTGCAGGAGCTGGAATTAAAGTCTGCTATGCTTAGCTTTGAGATGACCCTGCCTCAGGTGCGGGACATCAGTAAGCCCATCCCGGCAGAATTGCTGGCCTATGGCCGCCTGCCGCTGATGGTGACGGAAAACTGCCTGATCCGGGGCAAAACAGGGGAGTGCGCCTGTCATCTCGCCAGCACCAAACTGGTGGACAAGACCGGTGCGGAATTCCCGGTGATCCGGGACGGCGCTTCCTGCCGCAGTGTGCTGCTCAACGGCAAAAAGCTCAATTGGCTGGATCGGCAGAAGGATCTGAGCAAGCTGGGCCTGTGGGCCGTGCGACTGTATTTTACCACGGAAAACGGGCAGGAAGTGGACCGGGTGCTGCAGTCCTGCGTGAGCCCCATCCCCTTTGATCCCGGTGCTTGTACAAGAGGATTGTACTTAAGAGGATTGGATTAATAAAGTAAATTGTTGTTTACGATGATATGTCATTCCCACGCCAGTGACCGATGTCACTGGCGTGGGAATCCCCCAGATAGAGCGGAAATCGGTCGAAAACAACCTAAAACCCTTTGGGGATTGCCACACCAGTGTTGCAGAGCGCAGCGGATTTTCCAATTGCAATGATTGCCGGTGGCAATCATACCGCAATTAAATGCGGGCTGGCTCGCAATGACAGTTATTTTGATAGGTGTGTAAACAACAATTTACCGTACTATTGTTAAGAGGAATTACTATGGAACTGATTTTAGCGTCCCAATCTCCCCGGCGGCGGGAACTTTTGGGTCTTTTTGGCCTGCCCTTTACCATCTGTGTGGCGGATATTGATGAAACCATGGACTTTGGCAAAGACCCTGCCGATGAGGTGGCCCGGGTCAGCCGCTGCAAGGCACTGGCCACTGTCAGAGGAGAGGATGCGGTGGTGATCGCTGCCGATACCATTGTGGTCTGCGAAGGAAAGGTGCTGGGCAAGCCCCATTCTCCGGAGGAAGCGGAGCGGATGCTGGGCCTTTTGTCCGGCCGGGATCATCAGGTGATGACCGGCGTGACAGTGTTGCGGGGAAATCAGGAGCGGGTGTTTACGGAGATCACCGACCTGCATTTCCGGGCCTTGACGGAAAAAGAGATCACCCGCTATGTCCGCTCTGGCGAGCCCATGGACAAAGCCGGCGCGTACGGCATTCAAGGTGGCGCAGCGCTGTTTTGCGAGAGAATGTCCGGTGACTACTATAATGTCATGGGCCTTCCGGTGTGCCGCTTGGGACAGGTGCTGAAAGAATTGGCACCGGAACTGATGGGAGAATTTCAATGAGACACTATTTTTCGACCAAGGTCAAGGTGGTGCTGGCGCTGGCATTGGTGCTGGCGGTGCTGCTGGGCGTGCTGGGCAGTCTGACCGGTGGCAAGAACCCCGGCGGCTTTTTCCAGAACCTGCTGACCCCCTTGCGCTCCGGTGCGTATGCCCTGACGGGACAGGTGGAGCGGTTGTATGATTATATCTACCGCTACGACGCTTTGGTGGCGGAAAATGAATCCTTGAAACAGCAACTTTCCCAATGGCAGGAGGATGCCCGTGAGGCCGATGCCATGAGCCGGGAGATCGAGCGCTATCGCCAGCTTCTAAAGCTCATGGAAAAGAATCCGGACTATGTGCTGGTGGATGCCTTTGTCATCGCCCGCAGCTCCAACGACTGGACCAGTACCTTCACCATCAACCGGGGAACAGCCTCCGGTATTGAGGCGGGCATGTGCGCTGTCACCGCCAATGGTGAGGTGGCAGGTGTGGTTACGGAGGCCGGCCGCAACTATGCGGTGGTTAAGACGGTGCTGGATTCCTCTCTGGAGGTCAGTGCCAGCATTGCATCCTCCGGCTATTCCGGTGTGGTTACCGGCTGCTATACCAGCGGCCTGAAAGATATGCTGCGGATGGATTATATCAGCAGCACGGCCATCATCCGCGCTCAGGATCAGGTGGTCACTGCCGGCTCTACCTACTATCCCAGAAATCTGATTCTGGGCTATGTGGTGGATGCGGGATTCGAAGAAGTGGGCGTGGCTAAGTATGCCATTTTGCAGCCTGCGGCGGACATCGCCAATTTGGAGCAGGTGTTTATTATTACGCAGTATAACAAAGAGTGAGGTTTCCCATGGCAAAAAACAGGGAATTCCGCCCGGATCGGGAGGGAACAGGACAATTAAATAAGCTCTGGCCCACCCCCAAGCAGCAGCTGCGGGCACTGCGCTGGCTGCTTTACGGGCTGATTTGCCTGGTGGGGCTGCTTTTGCAGGATGTGCTGCTGTACCGGGTGAATATCCTGGGCGGCTGCACGGATGTGGTGCCCTGCATTGTCATCATGGTGGCGGTGATGCAGGGCGCGGAAAGCGGAAGCGTGTTTGCCCTGCTGCTGTCGCTCATGTATTATTTTTCCGGCTCGTCGGCAGGTTTTTATGTGATCCCGCTGCTGACGGCAGTGGCGGTGTTTGCGGCTATGTTCCGGCAGGCATTCCTGCGGCAGGGGTTTTTCACCTTGCTGCTGTGCAGCGCCATGGGAATGTGTTTGTATGAACTGATTCTGTTCGGCGTGAACCTGTTTATGAAGCTGACGGTGATGGACCGGGCAGGGGCGGCGCTGATGACAGCGGTGTTAAGTTTGCTGGCAGTGCCGGTGCTGTATCCGGTATTGCTGGCCATCGGAAAATTGGGAGGCACAACATGGAAAGAATAACCCGATTCCGAGCTTGGCTGCTGGTGGCCATTGTGGCGGTGATTTTGGGACTTTACAGCGTAAAGCTCTACTCTATGCAGGTGGCGGACGCGGAGATTAACGGCGACAATATCACCACCTATACCATATGGACCCGTGTCCGGGGCGCCCGGGGCGATCTGCTGGATACCAATGGCAACAAGCTGGTGACCAACCGGGCCAGCTATGATCTGCATCTGAATCATTATGTGATCCTCAATGCCACCAATACCAATGGCCGCCTGCTGCAGCTGGTGCAGCTGTGCCGGGAAATGGAACTGGACTACATTGATCACTTTCCGGTGACCAGGTCAAAACCTTTTGCCTATACGCTGGATCAGCAAAACAATACCTGGAAGGGCTATTTTCAGCGTTTTTTGGTGAACCGGGGCAATGTGGACTCGGATATTACGGCCCCTTTGCTGATGGAGCAGCTGCGAAAGAGCTACCGCATCCCGGAAGACTGGAGCGATGAGGATGCCCGGGCAGTCATCGGCTTGCGCTATGAACTGACACTGCGAAATGTGACCAATCTTCCTACCTATGTGCTCCTGGAAGATGCGTCGGAAGCGGTGCTGACGGCAGCACTGGCCCTGGATGTGCCGGGCCTGCGGGTGGAGGCTTCCGCAGTGCGGGAGTACAACACGGAGTATGCCGCCCATATTCTGGGCCACATCGGCGCCATGAACGCCGATCAGTGGGAATACTATAAAGAAATCGATGGCTATGAAATGGATGCCCTGGTGGGTCAGAGCGGCCTGGAAAAAGCCTTTGAAACCTATCTGCATGGCATCGATGGCGTGCGCATCGACAAAGTCACCAAAGACGGTGTCCTTGTGGAGAGTTATTATAAAACCAAGCCCCAGGCAGGTAACAATGTGGAAGTCTCCATTGATTTGCTGCTGCAGGCTGCGGCAGAGGATACCCTGGCACAGGTGATGGAAAACGGACGGGAACTGGGCCGGGCTGCTGAGGGCGGCGCTGTGGTAGCCATGGATGTGAAGACCGGCCAGGTGCTGGCCTGTGGCAGCTATCCGACCTATAATTTGTCCACCTATTTTGAGGATTATGAGCAGCTGGTCAGCACCGATTACAATCCTCTGCTGAACCGGGCGCTCACATCCAGCTATGCCCCCGGCTCCACCTATAAGGTGTCCATGCTGGTGGCGGCGGGCAATGCAGGGGTGGTAGATCGGTATGATACCATAGATGACACCCGCAGTTATAAAATTCCCGGCTATTCCAAGGGCGTTGCCTGCCCCAACCATAAAAGCTACGGAACGGCCAATCTGGATGCCATGGAGGCGCTGATGGGCTCCTGCAACTATTTCTTCTGTGAAATGGCCCATCGGCTGACCATCGACCAAATCGACAAAACCGCCAAGGGCTTTGGACTGGGAGAACTGACCGGCGTGGAGCTGAAGGAGTCGGTAGGCTACCGCTCCAATGCCGCCACTCTGCTGGCATTGCAAAACCGGAAATGGAGCATGTTTGAGCAGCTGCAGGTGGGTATCGGCCAGTCGGTCAATGCGTTTACACCCATTCAGCTGGCTTCCTACGCCAGCACGCTGGCCAATGCCGGCACGCGCTATAAGGCCACCTTCCTGAGCCGGGTTGTGTCCTCGGATTATCAGAATTTGGTCCTGCAAAACCAGGCCCAGGTGCTGAGCACCATGTCCATCAATCAAGAGGCGCAGTACATGTACCTGGAAGGCATGAAGCTGGTGGCCAGCAGCCCCTATGGCTCGGCCTATAGTACCTTTAAAAACTATCCCATTGCTGTGGCAGCCAAGACGGGTAGTGCCCAGCACGGCGGTGAAGGACCGCTCAACGGCGCCTTTATCTGCTTTGCGCCCGCCGATGATCCCCAGATCGCCATTGCGGTCTTCGGCGAGAAAATCGGTGGCGGCAGCTATTTGGCTCCTGTGGCGAAGGCCATTTTGGATGCCTACTTTGGGCTGAACTCCGGCGACGTGGATAATTTTGAGAATGGACTGAATTAAACACCAAGGCCGCGGAGCAATCCGCGGCCTTTCAAATTTCAGTTTGTCGGGCTGTTAGAGCGGTCACGAAATAAACGGTGTCATCCCGAACCATCCCGCAGGATGGTGTGGGGATCCCCCGGTAACGAGGAAATACTTGTCCCAAACGCATCGTTTCGTTGCATCTTTCATCCGGGGGATTGCCACGCCAGTGTGAGCACTGG
>JBGVMD010000050.1:0-98825 GCA_045124575.1 Faecousia sp. | reverse complement strand
CCGTGAGAATCCTCTCGGTCAGTTTTGCTGTACCCTAAATAACACCAGTTTGCAATTCTCGCACCCGAAAGGTAACCCAAAACCGCTCCATAACACAAAAAGAGGCCTGCTGCAAAACTTTCATTTTGCAACAGGCCCTTTTGTATTTAGAATCCGGAAATAAGCTGGTGAAGTTCTTCCATGGAATGAGCAATACCAATGGCACCGGCTTTCATCATATCCTTAAGATCCCCATAACCCCAACTGACTCCGATACAGGGGAGCTGCAAAGCGTTGGCGCCTTCTACATCATACACGGTGTCGCCCACCATGATGATGCGGCCGGGCATAGGGGAGATCTGTGATAGCAGATGAGCAATCACCTTGGCCTTGGTGTCGCGGGTCTGATCCGCAGTAGATCCGCAAATCCCATCAAAATACTGGGCAAGACCGAAGTGGGTGAGAATTTGAACCGACATGGCTTCCGGTTTGGAGGTGGCCACATAGAGTTGGTACCCTTCGTTTTTAAGGCACTGAAGCAGATGCTCGATTCCGGGATAGGGGAAGTTTTCAAATTGACCATGATCCACATAGTGCTGCCGATATACTTCGACGGCCTCTTCGATATTCTCCGGATGGATGCCAAACTTTTGCATGCTCTGGCGCAGGGGCGGGCCGACAATTACACGCAGTTCCGCTTTGGTGGGTACGGCAAGACCAAAGTGAGCAAAGGTTTCCTGGGCGCAATGGATAATGCCTTCACCGGAATCGGTAATGGTACCATCTAAATCAAATAAAATCTGTTTCATAGGATTTGTCCTTACTCTTTCCTGATATTGAAGAAATTATAGGATAAAAGTAAGGAATTGTCCAGTCCTCAATTTTTATAAAAAATATCCTGCTGATTTAGCAGTGAATATTGTTCAATCTCGCTACCGTCCAGGTTACTACGATTTAATCGTACGGATTGTATGCGACGATTATCGTAGGTCGTGTAATAATAGTTTCCTGTATCCATATCACAGCAACAGGAATATCGGGTGATCTCGTCTCGATTTTCACGCACACGTACGGATCCACGGGGCATGGCAACCGCGTCCAGCAGATGAAAAAACTGGGTAATATGCTGTCCTTCGGAATAATGGGAATGACATTTCACGAACGCAGCTTTTACAAATCGTGACGGCGATGAAAAATCCCCCGGCAGGCCAATAGCCCCCAACCCGCCACCGTATGGTTTTAAAGAAACGTTCTCGAACAACGGTGGCCGCTCTCCGGCGCTCAAATGCTGAAAGCCTGCCAGATGATGCAGATGGTAGGGGAATGGGGGATTGTTACAGAGCACCCCTATGGGATTCTCATAAATCTGTAAACAATACTTGGTGGGTTCCAGCACAATACAATCGTTTTTATCTGCGATAATCCAATGTAGCGGTGCTTGCGGAAAGTTTGCATTGTAGCAGATGTCTGCCAGGTGCGTGCTGCGCAGTAGCTCCCGGGCTTCGTGAACATTGCTGCACTGGCAAAGCACCCAGGGGATCAGCTCGAAGGGTGCAATATTCAAAAGATCAGGCCGTTCCGGTGGATAGTAAGCATTACCCGGAAAATCCAGACCGGCCATGCACAAACCATGTTCGTTCATGGCATCAAAATAAAGAGGATAGCTTTGATCGACTGCAGCCATTCCGATAATGGCATTGTGTGGATGAAAGGTACCTGCTCTGCGGAAAATCAGTGGATAGTATCGAGGCGTAATAACGACCCGTTCATCATATCCATATTCCAAATCCAGATTACGGCCGAATAATTGGTTGTGTGAAATTGCGGTACACATAGCATCTCCTCCGGAAATTTGCCATTGATTTTATCGGGCATGATGCTTTATAATATAAGCAACGATGGAATAAACTATACACCCGGAGGGGATGAAAATGCTGATCTGTCCTGTATGCGGTCTGCCGTTGGATTTTCAAAATTCCGTAGCTCGCTGTGATAACGGGCATTCCTTCGATATTGCCAGGGAAGGCTATGTTAATTTGCTTCGTTCGTCCAAATCCGGCGACTTGATCGGCGACGATAAGGCGTCGGCCCGCTGCCGTCGGGATTTCCTGAACAAGGGCTACTATGGGGTACTTAAGGATGCACTGTGCCAATGGTTCGATGGACGACAGGGAAATGTTCTGGATATTTGTTGCGGAGAAGGATACTATACCGCAGCGCTGGCAGAAAACAAAAACTTAAGTGTTCACGGTTTTGACATTTCCCGGGAAATGGTACGGCTAGCTGCAAAGCGGGGTGGATGCCGCTGCTTTGTGGCGAATCTGGCTTCCATACCGGTGGCAGAGGCCTCCATGGACTATGCGATCCATTTGTTTGCTCCTTTTCAGGAGGCTGCCTTTGCTCGGATTCTTCGTCCCGGTGGTCGCCTGATCACGGTTATTCCGGGCAAGAAGCATTTGTGGGGGCTGAAGCAGGCGCTGTACAACACGCCTTATGAAAATGACGAGCAACTACCTCAAACAACGGAACTGAAACTGGTCAATGCATTCAAGGTAGCAGATCAGATTACACTACGATCCCAGGAAGACATTCAGGCCGTATTTCGAATGACGCCCTACTATTTTCATACATCTCCCCAGGATAAGGAAAAGCTTCTTCCTTTGACAGAATTGGAGACGCCGGTGGAATTTGTTCTGGCGGAATATGAAAAGACATAATTTCTTGCAGCCTGCGGAAAGCGGGCTGCATTTTTTATTTCAATAGCTGACGCAAGGCGTATTCTGTTTCCTTTGTGGCAAGTCCAAGTGGAAGACGGCAGTCCCCACAGTCATATCCCAATAGCCGCATGGCAGCCTTGACTGGGATGGGATTCGTCTCACGAAACAGTGCGTCGATCAGTGAAAGCATATTGCACTGCAGATCCGATGCGGTGTCAAAATCTCCTGCCAAGGCGGCCTGGGCCATTAATTGGCTCTCTGCTGGTAGTACATTTGATAGGACGGAAATGACGCCCTGCGCGCCCAACGCCATGGCTGCAACAGCCATATCATCGTTACCGGACCAGACATGAAAGTCCGGCCCGCAAACTGCCCGGATTCGTGCTGTTTTGACAATGTCTGTACAGGCTTCCTTGACACCAATAATATTTGGAATACGACTGAGTTGTTGATATAGCGCCACCGGAAGATCAACGCCGGTTCGTCCGGGTACATTGTAGAGAATAATTGGAATCGTGACAGACTGCGCGACGGTTATGTAGTGGGCCAATTGTCCGTCCCAATTGCCCTTGTTATAGTAGGGAGAGACCAGAAGCAGCGCATCTGCACCGCACTCTTGGGCGGCAATACTCAGTTCAACCGTGTGGCGCGTATCGTTGCTTCCTGTGCCGCAGATGATTTTCATTTTATCACCTGCAAATGCCTTGCCGGAACGGAAAATTTTCAGCTTCTCTTCATCAGACAGGGTGGGGGATTCACCCGTGGTGCCACCCAAAACAATGGCAGGGATTCCTGCGTCCAGTTGCCGCTGAATGAGCCGCTCCATCAGCGGAAAGTTGACTTGGTTTCCGATAAAGGGGGTCACCAACGCAGTACAAACTCCGGTAAAGAATGGTTTTGTCATAAGGATACACCTCCATACCAATTTATGCCCGGAAAAAGAATCTGTGCGGTCTTGCATTTCAACCGAATTTCGAGTATAATAATTCCGCTTTTTATAGAATCGGAGGGTATAGCTTTGAAAACCAGTGATTTTTGGTATGACCTGCCGGAGGAACTGATTGCCCAGACGCCGTTGCAGCGGCGGGACAGTTCCCGTCTGTTGGTGCTGGATAAGGAAACCGGTGCCATCAGCCATCGGCATTTCTATGATATTTTGGAGTATTTGCATCCTGGTGATTGCCTGGTGCTCAATGATAGCCGCGTTCTGCCTGCCCGTCTTTTGGGCCATCGTCCGACCGGCGGCGCAGTAGAGATTCTTCTGCTTCGTGATCTGGGAGACAAAAAGTGGGAATGTTTGTGTAAGCCTGGCCGTAAAATGCAGGTTGGCAGCCAGGTGATCTTTGGAAACGGAGAACTGAGTGCAACAGTTGTAGAGGTACAGGAGAGTGGCAACCGCGTGGTGGAATTCCACTATGAGGGGATTTTCCTGGAAGTGCTGGAGCGCTTGGGCAAGATGCCGCTGCCGCCCTATATCAAGGAAGAACTCCAAGACCAGGAGCGCTATCAGACGGTCTACAGTAGGGAAGTGGGCTCGGCCGCAGCACCCACCGCCGGTCTGCACTGGACACCGGCACTGTTGGAACAGGCTCATCAAAAGGGAATCAAGACTGCCTTTGTGACGCTCCATGTTGGCTTGGGTACTTTCCGCCCGGTAAAGGTTGACAATGTGCTGGAACATCACATGCACAGTGAGCTTTGCATGATTTCTGCCGAAACAGCAACTGTTCTCAATGAAACCAAAGTCGCCGGAGGCCGAATCATCTGTGTTGGTACCACATCATGCCGAACCTTGGAATCCTTGGTCAAGGAAGACGGAAGCTTTGAAGCCGGCTCCAAGTGGACGGAGATCTTTATCTATCCCGGCTATACCTTCAAAGCCATGGACGGCCTTATTACCAATTTCCATCTGCCGGAAAGTACGCTTGTCATGCTCGTTTCCGCTTTCGCGGGAAAAGAGTCTGTTATGGCTGCCTATGAGGAAGCGGTGAACGAACGATATCGTTTCTTCTCCTTTGGCGACGCAATGTGCATTCTGTAAACGCATACTTTCAACGTAATTAAGGTGAGATTTGTGTTTGAAAAGATTAAAGCGAATATAGTGTTTCATCAACTGATGAAGCGTCCTGATATTATGAAAGCCTACAAGATGGTCGGTCCGGAAGACAGCTGGTATGAGACCATCTCCACCGTTCACAGATCCCTGGCAGAGATCCAACAGCTGCCCCGTGAAATTTGGCATATGGTGAGCCACGATGGACTTCACATGGAAGCTGTTTTCTATCCCGGTACCAGCAACAAAACGATGATTTGGGTCCACGGCTATACCAGCCACGCTGAGCGGGAATCCGCTTTCCCGGGCCTCTTTTACCACAGCCTGGGCTATAATGTGCTGATCCCGTATCTGCGGGCCCACGGCCCCAGCGAAGGAAAGTACATCTCGTTTGGCCCTCTGGAGACGCTGGATATGATGGCATGGGTGGACGTGATCAATGAGAAGCATCCTTGCGGTCAAATCGTTTTCCATGGCCTTTCCATGGGCGGTGGAATCGTTTTGGATTTGGCAACCCAGAAGATGGAAAATGTTAAATGTATGGTAGTAGATGCACCAAGCGTCGACATTGATTTGTTTTTGAAGGGTGTCGCGCAGCACACATTCAAGAGAAAATATTCTCAAGGCTATCTCCATTTGACGCGCAAATTCCAGAAGGAATTTGGCGTTGATCCATCCGACTATAATCGAATTGAGAACATCGAAAATGGTCGCTACCCCTTGCTTCTGTCTGCCGGCAGTATGGAAGATATGGAAGATGTTCTGCAGGAGATTCGATTCAACAATCCGAAGGACTCTACTGTACTGATCCTGCCCGGCTGTAATCACGGAAATGGCATGTATAAGCAGACCGAACTGTATCAGTCGGCCATTAAAGCCTTTTTAGAGGAGCATATGTAATGTTTGAATTAAAGAAAACAGAAGGGAAGGCCCGCCGGGGCGAGTTTACCTGCGCCCACGGTACGGTTCAAACCCCAGTGTTTATGAATGTTGGCACCCAAGGTGCCATTAAGGGTGCGCTTAGTGCCGAAGACCTGAAAAATATTGGTTGCCAGGTAGAATTGTCCAATACCTACCACCTGCACCTGCGTCCTACAGATAAGGTTGTTCGTGAAATGGGCGGTCTGCATAAGTTTATGACTTGGGATGGCCCGATCTTGACGGATTCCGGTGGATTTCAGGTGTTCAGCCTGTCCGGCTTGCGCAAGATCAAAGAGGAGGGTGTGTATTTTTCCTCGCATATTGACGGCCGTAAGATTTTCATGGGGCCTGAGGAGAGCATGCAGATCCAGTCCAATTTGGGCAGTGATATTTGCATGGCCTTTGATGAATGTATTGAAAATCCCGCGCCCAGAAAATATGTGTTGGATTCCGTTGCACGTACGACTCGCTGGCTGGAGCGCTGCAAAGCAGAAAATGCCCGTCTGAATGCACTGCCTGATACCATTACACCCACGCAGCAGCTTTGGGGTATTAACCAGGGCGGTACTTATGCCGACATCCGTGTGGATCATATGAAGCGCATTGCTGACTTGGATCTGCCTGGTTACGCCATTGGTGGCCTTGCAGTGGGCGAAACCGCAGAGGAGATGTATGACATCATCGAGGCGGTTGAACCCCACATGCCCACACACAAAACCCGTTATCTCATGGGCGTTGGCACGCCTACCAATATTATCGAGGCAGTTGCCCGGGGCGTGGATTTCTTCGACTGTGTGATGCCGGCTCGTAATGCACGTCATGCCCGGCTTTTTACCTGGGAAGGTGCCATCAACCTGAAAAATGCCAAGTATATGCTGGATGAAAATCCCATTGATCCCCAGTGCGATTGTCCTGTGTGCCGCCGTTACTCCAGAGCCTATGTCCGCCATCTGTTTGTAGCAGAAGAGATGCTTGCGATGCGCCTTGCGGTTATGCACAACCTGTATTTCTACAATAAGTTGATGGAGCGTATCCGGGCTGCCCTTGATGAAGGCACATTTGCACAGTTCCGGAATGAGTATTCCGAGAAACTGGCCCGCCGGATATAAATTGTCCTTGCAATTTATAGAAAGAATGGTATAATAAACAAGAATTTCAAACAAAGGAGATTTTTCAATGTTTTATTTTCTGACTGAAGCTGCTGAGACCCCCGGCGGCATGGGTTTGTCCACCATTATCATGTTGGTGGCAATGCTGGGTGTATTCTACTTCCTGATGATCCGTCCTGAGAACAAGCGGAAGAAGGAAGCTGAGCAGATGCGTTCCGATGTGAAGGTTGGCGACGAGGTCGTTACCATCGGCGGTATTTGCGGCAAGGTCGTCCACATCAAGGAAGACAAGTTCGTGATGGAGACCAGTGCTGACCAGGTGCGTATTGAACTGGCCAAGTGGGCACTGTCCACCAATGAAACTGCTAATGCTCGTGCCAAGGAAGAAGCTCAGAAGGCCGCCGAGGCTAAGGCCAAGGCAAAGGCTGAGAAGAAGGCTGCTAAGGGTAAGTAATTATTTAAAAATCCTCCGTAGTTTCTACGGAGGATTTTTTTCTTGTAATTCCCTGAAAAGTGTGTATAATGGTTTCCGTGGCATTGCCATAAATATTGCGCTGTATCCGCAAAGGCGGAACGGTAGCAGGAGGTAATTGAATATGAAAAGACAAAACAAAGGTATCATGAGAATGGTGGGAATTGCCTTTATGATGGCCCTGGTCGTTGTTATGCAGAGCATTAGCGGCATGATTCCTCCCATTGGTGGTTTTTCCATTTCTCTGGTGCTGATTCCTATTGTGCTTGGCGCGGCTGTTTTTGGCCCCGGGGCTGGTGCATTGTTGGGTGCAACATTCGGAGCGATTGTGTACATCAACTGTGTAACCGGTGCAGATCCCGGCGGTGCAATGGTCTTCCAGGCTAGCCCTGTACTATGCTTCTTGGTGGTAATGGGAAAGGGAACACTTGCTGGTTTGGCCGCTGGCGCAGTTTACAAGATGCTCAAGGGTAAAAATTCCTATTTAGCCATGTTGCTGGCTGCAATTGTTTGTCCTGTGGTGAATACGGGTGTTTTTGTGGCATCTATGTTCCTGTTCTTTATTGATGTGTTGGCAGCTTGGGCAGGTGGAAGCAACATTGTTGGCTACGTCCTGACCGGCCTCATTCTGGCAAATTTTGTGCCCGAATTGGTGATCAACATTGTGTTCAGCCCTGCTGGTCAACGTATTTATCGTGCCGTTGAAGATAAGATGCTCTAATAAAGGAGAATTCTATGCTACTTGCCATTGACATTGGTAATACCAACATTGTGATCGGCTGTCTCAAGGATGACGAGATTGTTTTCAAGGCTCGTATCGCTACCGACCGCACCCGAACTTCTGACCAGTACGGCGTGGAAATCAAAAATATGCTGGAAGCCTTTGGTGTATCCAGAGAAGATATTGACGATTGTATCATTGCTTCTGTCGTGCCGCCGGTCTTTAATTCCGTGCAGACCGGTGTGCTGAAAGTTATTGGCAAGCAGCCCATGGTGGTAGGCCCTGGTTTGAAGACAGGTCTGAACATCCATGTAGATATTCCGTCCCAGGTGGGTAGTGACTTAATCGTGGCAGCGGTAGCGGCGCTGGCAGAGTATCCAGCGCCTCTGGTGCTGATCGATTTGGGCACAGCAACGACCATTGAAGTGATCGAGCCTGAAAATGTATTTATCGGCGGCTTGATTTTCCCAGGTGTTATGGTTTCTTTGGATTCTCTGAGCAGCCATGCTGCGCAGCTGCCCGGCATTAGCCTGGATAAGCCCAAGAAGGTCATCGGCAAGAATACCGTGGACTGTATGCGTAGTGGTATGATGTATGGCACTGCAGCCATGCTGGATGGCTTGATTGACCGCATCGCAGAGGAACTGGGCCATGAATCCACCATTATCGCTACTGGTGGTTTGGCGCAGTTTGTGATCCCGCTTTGCAAGCATGAGATCATACTGGAAAAGGAACTGCTGTTGAAAGGTTTGAACATTATTTACAAAAAGAATAAACGCTAAAATTTCTTTTGGGCACCTGGCTACCGCCGGGTGCCTATTTTTTTGTCATGCAAATAGTCCTGTGTACATAGGATGACACAGGAGTGATGAAATTGAAATGTGCATGGAGAGAATTGCTGGGTATTTTGCCAACCTGGCTTCGTGCTGAGGTGGACAGGCAAGGAAGAGATTGCTTGCAGGAAATTCGCTTGCGTCGCGGAAAACCTGTTGTTCTTGTGGGAGCAAACGGCAGGAGAGAGTTACCCCGCCCGACGGAACAAGAAGATTTACAATATGTAATCAATATGGCTTGCCGATATTCTCCTTGGACCGCATCCACAACAGCGCAAGGATACATCACGGCACCGGGGGGACATCGAATCGGTATTTGCGGCGAAGCGTTGATTCGAAACGATGAAATGAAGGGAATCGGAACTGTAACGTCGCTCAATATTCGAATCGCCCGGGATTTTCCGGGCATCTGTAGCAACCTGTGGTTGCACCATGAGGGCATCTTGATTTTAGGCCCGCCCGGAAGCGGAAAAACCACATTGCTACGGGATTTGATTCGTCAACGATCTCAGCGGGAGACCATTTCCGTGGTGGACGAGCGTGGAGAAATTTTTCCTCCGGCTGCGGATTTTCCGTTGGGGATGAATACGGATGTGCTGAGCGGTTGCCGGAAACGTCAAGGCGTTTTGTTTGTACTTCGCACCATGACGCCCGACTGTATTGCAGTGGACGAGATTACGGCCTCGGAAGACTGTGATGCATTAATTCATGCGGGGTGGTGCGGCGTGTCACTATTAGCTACCGCCCACGCGTCTTCTGTTTCCGATTTGCGCAGCCGACCGGTATATTCGCCACTAATGAAAAGTGGTTTGTTCGAAATGGCTGTTGTTATGCGAAAGGACAAGTCTTGGTATACGGAGAGGATCATGCAATGACAATCAGGATTTTGGGCGCTTTCTTGATCATGAGCGGTTGTACGGGTGTTGGCTATGCCATGTCCCGTAGTTTTCGCCGGGAAGAACAAGAAATGGAAGACCTGGTGAAATGTCTGGAATGGATGATTTGCGAAATGAACTATCGTATGCCACCTCTTGCATCCTTGTTTCGGGCTGCTGCGGATATGTGCAATGGAACGGTTTCGCAGACAATGGAGCGTTTTGCACAGGAACTGGAGCAACAATTGACCCCCAACGCGGGCATATGTATGCAAGTGGCCATTGCTGCAGTACCCAATCTGCCAGAAAAAGTCGCAGGTCATTTACGGTCTCTTGGGACAAGCTTGGGGCAATTTGATGTAGAAGGACAGCTTGACCGTTTGGAGGCGGCTTCCGTGTTGTGCAAACAGGATTTGCAGCACATGAGCAGCGGCAGAGATACACGAATACGAAACTATCAGACTCTAGGCATATGCGCCGGGGTAGTACTGGTGATTATCTTTATATGAGTATGGATATTGATTTGATTTTTAAAATTGCCGCGGTGGGCATTATCGTTTCGGTATTAAATCAGGTGTTAACCCGATCTGGGCGCGATGAGCAGGCAACAATGACTACTTTAGCCGGACTTGTGGTGGTCCTAATGATCGTGGCACAGAAAATTTCGGAGTTATTTGATTTGGTGAAAACACTATTTGAATTCTGATGGAACAGTATTTTCGAGCCGTTGCGGCTGTGTTGATAACAGTAATTCTGGTGCTGTGTTTGAGAAAAAATCAAACAGGAATTGGGGAACTGCTTTCCCTTTTGGTGTGCGGCATGGTGATTGTTTGTGCGGCATCATACATAAAGCCGGTGCTTAACTTTGTAGACACAATACAACGCATGAGCATGGTGGATTCACAGATGTTGAAAACACTTTTCAAAGTGGTGGGAGTATCTGTTACTGCAGAGATTACGGAATTGATATGCAGTGATTCCGGAAATTCCGCTTTGGGAAAGACGTTACAATTTCTGGCATCTGCAGTGGTCATTTGTATCTCTATTCCGTTGATGGAGTCCCTGCTGGAACTGATTGAAGGGGTATTGAGCGAGCTATGAAAAAAATACTGTGTGTTGGAATCTTGGCCCTGGCGCTTGCTTTTCCTGTATCAGCCTCCGGTATTGTGGCGCCTCCGGTCTCTGATGATGTACAGCAATTGATGCCGCCGGAAGATAATAGCTTTGGAGACAGATTGTGGGATCTGATCAAGGAGGCGGCTGACCATGCGCAACCGGCGGTTGCCTCCGCCCTAAAGATTTGCCTCAATGTGGTTGCATCCATTCTTATGATAGTGGTTTTACAGAATTTTCATGGGAAGAGTAAACGCTTTGTGGAATTAGCGGGCGTGGTTGCGGTAAGTTGTATCCTAATTGGCAGTACAAATTCCATGATTCACTTGGGAACCGATACCGTTTCCCAAATCAGTCAATACGGCAAGCTACTCCTTCCTGTAATGTCTGCTGTGTTGGCATCGCAGGGAGGCTCCATCAGTGCAGCATCAATCTATGGCGCAACCGTTCTCTTTGATACCGTTTTATGCTCGCTGATTTCGTCAATTTTGTTGCCTATGCTGTACATTTATCTGGTTCTGGCCATTGTGAGTGCGGCGCTGGAGGATGATTTCCTTAAGAAAATGCGGGATCTGCTGAAAAAAGTCATGACCTGGTGCTTAAAGATCCTTCTCTATGTATTTACCGGCTATATCAGTGTGACAGGCGTCATTTCAGGTACTGCTGACCAAACGGCCATTAAGGCAGCAAAACTTACCATATCCGGTATGGTTCCTGTGGTGGGAGGGATCTTGTCAGATGCCTCAGAAACTGTTTTGATCAGCGCAGGCCTGGTTAAAAATGCCACAGGTATTTATGGCTTTCTGGCAATCGTTGCTGTGGCCATCGTGCCATTTTTGACCATTGGTATCAATTATCTGCTGCTTCAGGTGACGTCAGCAATATGCACTGTTTTCTCATCCAAATCCATCTCAAATCTTTTGAGCGATTTTGCAGGTGCGATGGGATTGGTTCTTGGTATGACAGGAGCAGTATGCTTGATCCAGCTGATTAGTGTGGTGTGTTTTTTGAAGGGGATGTCATAGTTGACGAATGTGAAAGCATATCTATTGTCTGTCTGCGGTGCGGCGCTGGTATGCGCAATTTTCAATAGATTCCTGGACAATAAGGGGTCGGCTGCAGGGATTGGAAAACTGCTTGTCGGCTGCTTTTTGGTTCTGACGGTACTAAAGCCAATTGCTGGGCTGAATTTTAGCTTGCTTGGGGACTTTACATTGGATGTCGAGGCGGACGCACTGCATGCAGTGCACCAGGGGGAAGAAAATTCGCAGCAGGCGATGGCGGAAATCATAAAGCATAGGACAGCCGCATATATTTTACAGAGAGCACAGGAATTACATGTCCATTTGGACATTGAAGTGGTTCTATCCGCAGATGATATTCCTGTGCCGGAGAAGGTTTTTTTATCAGGGACTGTGGCACCCTTCGCGAAAAAGCAGCTGCAGCAGATCATTGAACAGGACCTTGGAATTGCAAAGGAGTGTCAGATATGGACATAGGGAAGTGGACCCGGAATCTGCCCAAATGGCTTCATAAGTACCGATATCCAGTGGTTATCTTGTTAATTGGCCTGGTTCTTTTGACTCTGCCGGGTAAGGAGAAAATTCAAACGAAGACAGATACACCAACTGTAAGTACACAGCAGCCGGATACCGGTCAACAGTTGGCACAGATATTAGCCCAGATAGAGGGGGTGGGAAGGGTAAAGGTTATGCTGACGGTTGCTGAGGGAGAAAAAACACTCTATCAAAGCGATGAGAGTATTAGCACCGGAGACAATTCGTCCTCTGTTCGCCAGGAAACGATCCTCATAAGTGATGGCAATCGTAATCAACAGGCACTTGTTACGCAGGTTCTTTCCCCAAAATATAAAGGGGCTGTTGTTGTATGCCAAGGGGCCGATATTCCTGCGGTCAAATGGGCAATTGTTGAAGCGGTATCCAAGGCGACTGGATTGGGAGCTGATCAAATTTCGGTGCTAAAAATGAAGTGATTGGAGGAGCAATTATGAAAAATTGGAAGAAAAACTTAATGGCGGTTGCGATTTTGCTAACTGTCTGCTCGGGGATCTATCTCAACTGGGTGTACAGTGGCGGGAAGGATACCCAGAACCTGGAGCAGACGCTGAATGCAGATAAGGTGATGAGCGATGATATGCTGCTGATGGGTGACAAGGACGAGGTGGAAACAAATAACAATTCCAATACTGCGACCAATTATTTTGCAGCAGTTAGACTGTCCAGACAGGAAGCAAGAGACTCTGCGGTATCGCTTTTGCAGGAGGCAATGGCCTATGGCAGCCAGGAACAGGTGGAACAGTCCAATGCACAGCTGGAGGAAATCATCCAATATGCATTGTGTGAAGCACAGATTGAAAGCCTGGTCATTGCCAAAGGATATAAGGACTGTGTGGCCTATGTGACGGAAACAGGCATTTCTGTGGCGGTGGCGGCCCCTGAGGGCGGTTTGAAGGAAGAGGATGTGGCAGTGGTTGCGGATGTGGTGCTGAGCCAATCTGCGTTTACTTTAAATGATATTCGGGTGATTGAAGTACCCTAACATTACATGGAGTAACAGCTCTCGGGGTTTCCGAGGGCTGTTTTTCGTAAAAAACAGTTGTAATTTTTTGGATTTGTGGTACAATAGACAAAACTATGTTGTGCAGTGCGCACAGCAAGCGACTAGGAGGTATGTCCAATGGCGGAGAATAAGCAATATATTACCCAACTGCAGGAAAACGGCCGGGTATTAATTTCTGAGGATGTTGTAGCTGCAATTGTGCTGCAGACAGTGAATGAGGTTGAGGGATTTGCTGGCCTGAGCACCAAGCCCGGCGCAGACATTGCGGAGCTGATTGGTAAGAACTGGGGAAAAGGTATTAAAATTGCAATCAGTGACGACAATGAGTTGACGATCGAATGTAACATTTTGGCTTACTACGGTTGCAGCGTTGTCGACGTTGCGAAGGAGATTCAAGCCCGTGTATTGTCTGAACTGGAATCTGTCACCGGCGCAAAGGTTGTCGGTGTCAATGTGAATGTGTGCGGTATTATCCGCAAGTAAGGGGTTTGTATGACAAGAGCAGACGCCAGAGAATTGGCTGTTCACTTGATTTATGGCCGGGACTTTACCGGCGAGGAGCCTGCACAGGTAGTATCCGTGCGGTTGCAAAAAGAATACTATGAGGAATTGGCGCGAGAGAACGAGGTCTACACCGATCGTCCCAGCAAAAGCCAGCTGCGCTATATCGATACTGTGGTATCCGGTGTAGCCAATCGTGCGGAGGAATTAAACGAAGAGATCCGTAAATATTCCATTGGCTGGGATCTTAGCCGTATTTCCAGATTGACCAGAGCCATTATGCAGCTGGCGATCTTTGAAGCTTTGTACGTAGAAGATGTTCCTGTTGGTGTCGCTGTTTCTGAAGCAGTGCGCCTTGCAAAAAAGTATGACGGCGATGACACCGGTGCCTTTGCCAATGGTATTCTTGGTTCTTTCGCCAGAGCACAGGCTAAGAAAGAGGAAGTCTAATGAGCGTGATAGGCATTGATACCAGCAATTACACCACATCCATTGCCTATTTTGATGGTTGTGACGGTGTAAATTGTTCCAAGCTGCTTCCTGTACGCCAGGGAGAACTTGGTCTGCGTCAAAGCGATGCCGTATTTGCCCACATAAAAAGCCTGCCGGAGCTTTCTGGCAGGCTGTTTTGCAATGTTCAGGAAGAGAACATTCGGGCCATTGGCGTCAGCACACGTCCTCGTGCGGTTGAGGGCAGTTATATGCCTTGCTTCATGGTGGGCTATTCCCATGGAAAAATGCTTGCGGATTTCCTAAAGGTCCCGCTTTTTGAGGTGTCTCATCAACAGGGGCATGTTGCGGCAAGCCTTTGGAGCGCGGGGCGTATGGATTTGATGGACAAGCCCCATTTGGCATGGCATCTTTCCGGTGGAACCACCGAACTATTATTGGTGGAACCCGATGGAAAGAATGTGAAATGTACCCGCATAGGTGGCACGACGGATATTTCTGCCGGTCAGCTCATAGACCGTACCGGTGTGCTTCTTGGGCTTCCTTTTCCTTGCGGAAAGCATTTGGATCGTCTAAGCCAAGAAGCTGTGGGAACGGACCTTTTCAAAGTGAAATGCCCTGCATTGGAATTCTCACTTTCCGGTTTGCAAAACAAGGTAGAACAGTATCATGCGGGTTATTCTCTGGAAGAGACCGCGGCTTATGCCCTGCGCTGTGTTTGTTATGCGATTCGTAAGGCAACGGAGAACGCACTGAAGGCTTATCCAGGACTGGAGATTGTTTTTTCCGGCGGCGTTGCGTCTAACACCATGATTCGCAAGGAAATGAGTGTCCTAAACGCTATTTTCAGCAAACCTGAATTTTCCACCGATAATGCCATGGGTGTTGCGGTTCTGGCTGAACGCCTAAGGGAGGGATAATATGGCCCAGCAGGTGCTTACCATCACGCAGATTAACGAGTACATTCGTGCAATGATGGACAGCGACCGTTTACTGATGAATGTAGCGATCAAGGGTGAAATCAGTAATTACAAAATCTATCCTTCCGGCCATCATTATTTTACCATGAAGGATGAAGGTGGCGCATTAAAATGTGTGATGTTCAAGGGCAATGCCGCAAAGCTTCGATTCCGTCCGGAAAATGGTATGCAGGTCATCGCCATGGGCCGAATCTCGGTCTATCCCAGGGACGGTGCATATCAGATGTATTGCGTCGCAATGGCGTTGGATGGCATAGGTGATTTACATGCACTATTTGAACAGTTAAAAAGTAAGCTGGCAGCGCAGGGCCTTTTTGAGCTTGCACACAAGAAGCCCCTGCCGAAATACCCCAGTACCATTGGAATTGTAACCAGTTCGGCTGGTGCAGCGGTGCATGATATGATACGCATCCTTCGCAAGCGCTATCCCTTGACTAGGGTGCTGTTGCTTCCGGTTCGCGTCCAAGGCGCGGAAGCACCAAGGGAGATTGTGTCAGCCATTGAATACGCCAACATCCATCGTTTGGCAGATATTCTGATTGTAGGTCGTGGCGGTGGTTCCATGGAAGACTTATGGGCCTTTAATGATGAACAGGTTGCTTGGGCCATTTATCGATCCCAGATCCCTGTTATTTCCGCGGTAGGACATGAGCCGGATGTGACCATATCTGATTATGTGGCGGATTTGCGTGCGGCTACTCCTTCCAATGCGGCAGAACTTGCTGTGCCGGATCAGGATGCACTGCGCCAGACAGTGGATGGATTTTCTGCCGCCATGACAACCGCAATGGGAAGACAAATCAAAGCGGCACAACAGCATTTAAAAGTTCTGTCTGATAGCCCTGTCTTGAAGAATCCGGAGAGTTATCTGTTCCAGAGAAAACAGACATTATCCCTGTTGTGCAATCGGCTTTCGTCTGCTCAAGACCAGCAATTGAACAGAAAAATGAAGAATTTTGTTGCCATGACGGCCAAATTGGATGCGATGAGCCCACTGAAAGTGTTATCCAGAGGCTATTCTATGGCACATAAAGCGGATGGCAAGATCATTCGCAGTATTGGCGATGTCGCGGCGGGCGATACCATTCATCTGACACTGGAGGATGGCCAAGTGCAGGCTACTGTGAACCGTCTGGAGGAGCGTAAAGTATGAATAGAAAAAATATGACTTTTGAGGAAAGCATGCAGCGATTGGAACAGATCGTCCGGGCAATGGAGCGTGGGGAAGTCCCGCTGGAAGAGAGCCTCAGACTGTTCCAAGAGGGTACGCAACTGGTGGCGGCCTGCGAAAAGCTGCTGGAGAATGCCCAGTTGCAGGTGAAGAAAGTAGTAACGGCTCCAGACGGCAGCCCGGTTTTGGAGGAATTTGCCGATGACGGTACTTGATGATCGACTGGCCACCTATCGCCGTCATGTGGAGCGTTATTTGGAGACATATTATGCCCGGTTCCGGAACGAGCCCCAGAAAATCCTATTTGATTCCATGGATTACAGTCTGCTGGCTGGCGGAAAACGGCTTCGCTCTATGCTTCTTTTGGAATTCTGCCACATGGTTGGCGGAGACTGGAAGAAGGCACTGCCTTTTGCTGCAGCAATAGAGATGATTCACACATATAGCTTGATCCACGATGACCTGCCCTGTATGGATAATGATGATTTCCGCCGTGGAAAACCCACCAACCATAAAGTTTACGGGGAAACGATGGCAATTTTAGCCGGGGATGCCTTGCTCACAGATGCATTTACGGTTGCTTCTTCCGCATCCTTGCCGGCCGAATCGGTGTTACAGGCTATTCAGGTGCTGTCTGAATGTGCCGGTTCCCTGGGGATGGTGGGTGGTCAGGTGTTAGACATCCAGTCCGAGGATCGGTTGCTTACCGAGCAAGAGGTTTTGGACATCCAAACCCGTAAAACCGGAGCACTCATCCGTGCAGCCTGTGCCATGGGTGCCATTGCCGGTGGCGCAACTCCGGAGCAGTATGATGCTGCCTGCCAGTATGCTGCTGGTCTGGGCCTTGCTTTTCAGATCAGGGATGACATGCTGGATGTGATTGGCTCGGCAGAGGAACTGGGGAAAAGCGTAGGAACAGATCAAGACAAGAATACTTTTGTTTGTTTGTATGGGCTGCAGCAATGTGAGGAATTGGTGAAAAAATATACAGATTATGCTGTTTCCGCATTGCAATGCTTCCCGGAAGCAGAATCTCTGAGATGCCTTGCATTGGATTTAGTGGTGCGAATGAAGTAAAGAAACCGAAGAGCATTCGCTCTTCGGTTTCTTTTTATAGGGAATAGTCAAATTCTTCGTATTTGGAAAAATCAAGGGGTTTTGCCTTATGTGGAACACGTTTCAGGGGATCATATTGAAATCGCATGCAGTTAGAATCAAGGGGCATTAGTTTCTTCTTTTTTCTACAGGTAACATGCTCGCCTGAACCGATGATTGCATGGCAGCAATATTGACAGGCACGATCGATCTTTTTGCGGAAAAGTTTCATATGTACTACCTCCCGGATGTTTGAAATTATTATATACCAGCCGGCGCCGGAATGCTATATCTTTTTTTGTTTCTCCGGCAATAAATACAGTATAAGAAGTATATGAACAAAGATGGCGGTGTCAACGCAACATACCGTATAGCGCTTATTTGATCCGGTAATACAGGAATCACAAGGGCGCATATTAGACAGCTTACAGCGCCCTGGACAACCTTACCAAGCAAATAGGGACGTAGGACTAAATGACTGCCCCATAGCACCGCATGGGTTTGTAGCGCAACGCATAGGCCGCCAAAACTCAGAAAAACCGAAAACAGGAGGAAACGTGAGGATATTGATTCTACCTGCGATAGTTGTGTGCATCCATTTGCTAGTTCGAATAATCCGCTGAAGAATATAGATAATTCTTGGGGGAGCATCCAAAGAAACCATTTTTGAAGAAAGGTAATGATGACCCGAAAAAGAACGATCCAGCTGCATACCATTGCCATGACACGAATAGAGCGGTTGACAGCATCCGTAATCGAGAGCGGGGAAATCCTAATCTTGGATGGATAATGTTCGTGTTCTCTTGGGGTGATCCATCCAACGATCATGGCAGAGAGAATATGTACCAGCCAAAGTAGCCAACACATCCATGTGTCAGGCATAATCGCAGAACCAATACCGAAAATGAAGGCGGGGCCTGCGTTGCTACAGAAAGATAGCATGCGGTTGGCATCGCTGCGGGACAGATTTCCAGTGTCATACATTTGACGGATACACTGTGCACCAACTGGATATCCGCCCAGAAATCCCATCAACAGAAGAGGTTCGGTGTTTTCTGGTAGATGTAATATTTTCCCAATAGGGTGCAAAAACCTCGTGGAACAAGAAGGCAAAAACCCTGTTAACAGAATGGATATTACGAAAAATGGGAACAAAGATGGAATCACGGTGGTCAGGCATAGCGTGATCCCGTCTGAAGCACCGGAGAAGGCTGTTTTGGAATCCAAAATTAATACCAGCATGGCAATGGATGCCATGATCACACACAGGAGAGATTTTTTGTTCATCATAAGGGTTCGTCACCTCACAAGATTATATGTCCGTGGGAAATAAATCATCCCACCGAGAACATATACTTGGGTAAAGGTTGGTGATGTTTGTGGCCAATAGAAAATCAATATGGAGAAATTTGCTGGATTCAGGCGGATTGGAAGACGAATGCATTCCCGGACAGTCTGTTGTGGAACTGTTGGGTGAAAACAGAGTACTAATTGAAAACCATCGTAGGATTATGGAATATGACCTGGAACGAATATGTATTGGAGTGAGCTATGGGGTAGTCAGCATTTTGGGACGCAACCTGCGGTTGCGCCATGTGACAAACAGAAAACTGTTGGTTACCGGTAGAATCGAGCGGCTCGAATTACAACGGAGGCGTGATCCATGAGTTTTCGAGGGATAGTCAACGATAAAATCCAGGTTGTTCTTACAAGCGCTGATGTCAATGGAGCCCTTCAGGCCATCGCGGAGCAAAATGTTGCTATTTTCGATGTCGGATATGAGGATATCTTGCATATTTGTTTCGCCATCCGTAAGAGAGATTTATCGACGCTTCTGGCTGTGACCAAAAGACGGGGCGAGCGCGTGAAAATCAAGAAACGCAGTGGGATGATCAATGCCATTTCCGTGTTTTCTCGAAGACCGGTCTTAGTGTTGGGTGCAATGCTTATCTTGTTTTTTTCTTGTTGGACACCAACAAGAGTGTTCTTTGTGCGAATCGAAGGAAATAACATGATCCCGACGAAGCAGATCATAGAACAGGCCAAGCTGTGCGGCATTCACTTTGGCGCACATCGTCGTCAGGTGCGGAGCGAAAAAATGAAAAATTCACTGCTGGAATCCATGCCGGAGCTACAATGGGCGGGAATCAACACTTATGGGTGTACGGCGGTGATCACAGTTCGTGAGAGAAATGATCATAGTAACACGGAAGAAAATGCAAGTCTCAATAACATTGTAGCCCTGCGGGATGGTGTGATTCGTGAGATGATCGTCCAGCAGGGAAATGCGCTGTGTCGGGTGGGACAAGTGGTTCAGGCGGGGCAGATGCTGGTCTCTGCCTATACCGACTGTGGCATATACATACGCGCCTCCGGGGCGAAAGCGGAAATATATGGGGATACACAGCGCGGTTTGTCGGTTATTACACCGATAGAATATTGTCAGCGAACACAGATTTCTGTAAAATCAAAAAAATATTCTTTGATTCTTGGAAAAAAACGAATAAATTTCTTTAAAGGGAGTGGAATTTCAGGTAGTACTTGTGCTAAAATACATGAGGAAAAGTATGTTACACTGCCGGGCGGTTTTGTATTGCCCATCGGAATCATTTGCGAGCAGTTTGTTGAGTATGGCACGACATTTGATATAACAAATAATGCGGAAACAGTACTGTCCAGATATGCTGAAGCGTATTTGCGCAGCTTGATGCAGGCGGGCGAAATATTGCGATCGGACCATGTATATTTCCATGGAGAGGATTTTTGCAGATTGGATGGCTTGTTTAGCTGCTATGAAATGATTGGTATTACACGCCCAGAGGAGGCAAAAGAGGACTATGAGTAAAGTGTGTGAAAGAATCGTCAGCGCAGAACGGGTGGAGGATATGATCAGTATCTTCGGTTCTTTCGATGAAAACATCCGGCGGATTGAAGAGACTTTATGTGTTTCTGTTGTTAATCGTGATACAGAACTGAAGGTCTCCGGAGAGGAAGAAGCCGTTGACAAGGCTGTGCGTACCCTAGAAGGACTGCTGGCGTTGGCTTCCAAAGGTGAAATGATCGATGAACAGCGTGTGCGATATCTGATTACGCTGGTTCAACAGGGTAACGACGACCAAATTGCCCAAATGACCAAGGATGTTGTTTGCATTACGGCAAAGGGAAAACCCATCAAAGCCAAAACCGTTGGCCAACAGAAATATATGAAGGCAATTGCCAGCAACACCATTACCATTGGTGTTGGACCTGCTGGTACAGGTAAAACATATCTGGCAGTGGCTGCTGCAGTGGCGGCATTCCGGGAAAGAACGGTTAACCGTATCATTTTAACCCGACCTGCGGTTGAGGCGGGAGAGCGCCTGGGCTTTCTGCCGGGTGACCTGCAGAACAAGGTTGATCCTTATCTCCGGCCGTTGTATGATGCTCTTTATGATATGCTGGGGCCGGAGACGTTCCAAAAATATCAGGAACGTGGTTCCATCGAAGTGGCACCCCTGGCCTATATGCGCGGCCGTACGCTGGACGATAGTTTCATCATCCTCGATGAAGCGCAGAACACGACCCGTGAACAGATGAAAATGTTCCTGACCCGTCTGGGTTTTGGTTCCAAGATTGTCATCACCGGTGATGTTACGCAAATTGATCTGCCGGATGACAAGATATCGGGACTGAAGGATGCGGTGCGGGTTCTGGAGAATGTAAAAGACATTGCAATTTGCCGCCTCAGCAGTGCGGATGTGGTCCGCCACGCTTTGGTGCAGGAGATCATTAACGCATACGAGAAGGCCGCTCAGAAAAATGATGTAAAGAAACCTGAATTTAAGGGTCACTATCAGAGGAAAAAATAAGATGAAAAAGTATAATATTAAAATTACCTTTGACCGTTTTACGCTTTTAGGACCCATGGTGGCCACGACCATCCGCAAATGTGTGGAGGCAACGCTGGAGGCTGAGGGCGTCAGCGCACCCTGCGAAATCAATGTGCTCATCACCAATGATGAAGGTATTCGCCAAATTAATGCCAGCAGCAGAAACATCGACCGCGCAACGGATGTGCTTTCTTTCCCGATGTTCCAGCTGGAACCCGGTTGCGCCCCGGAGGATTGGACCGATTATCTGGATATGGAAACCGGTATGTGTCCGCTGGGTGATATGTGCATCTCGTTGGAGAGAGCGGTGGCACAGGCCAAAGAATTCGGACACAGCGTAAAAAGGGAAGTGGGCTACCTGACGATTCACTCCATGCTGCATCTTCTTGGCTATGACCACCTGGATGAAGGACCGCAGAAAAAACAGATGCGTGGTAGGGAAGAGGCTATTGCCGCCACCATCAGGGGTCTGCGCCGTGATTAAGCTGCAGAAGGCAGATGTTGGTGATGCAGCTACTATTGCTCGTACCCGACAGCAAGTATGGCAGCAAACCTATCGGGGCATATACCCGGACGCAAAGCTGGATGATTACGACCTGACACTATATACTGAGCAAGATCGCATAAAAATAGCAGATAGCACCAATCATTATTTTCTATTTTGGGATGAGGATGTTTGCGTAGGCTATTTTTCCTTTGGGCCATACCATTATGGCAGCTATAAGGATTTCTATCTATGTATCAATCATCTGTACATTCTTGACGGATATAAAGGTCGTGGTTTAGGCAGATGCGCCTTTGATACCATCATCGAATATTGTCGCCAGGAAGGCCGAAATAAGTTTTTCTGTGGGTGCAATGCCAATAATCTGCCAGCGGTAGCCTTTTACCGCCATATGGGCGGCATTCAAGGGGATATGCCAGACATTTCCCTTCCAGCAGAAGATCACATTATTCATTTTGAATTTTACTTAGGAGAATAAGTTATGAATACCAAAACCGCTATCATTACCATCGCCGGTCGGCCCAATGTGGGCAAATCCACGCTGACCAATCGCCTGGTGGGTGAGAAGATAACCATTGTTTCCAATAAACCCCAGACGACCCGCAACCGTATCTGCGGTATTCTGTCCAAGGAGAACACGCAGTATGTGTTTGTGGACACCCCCGGCTACCATAAGCCCCGCACCAAGTTGGGTGATTATATGGTCAATGCCGTCAAGGATTCCATTGCCGATGTGGATCTGACTCTGATGCTGGTGGAGCCCATTGCCTCCGTTGGCGCGCAGGAGAAAATGCTGCTGGAGGAATTGGGCGCAAAGCGTACGCCTGTGATTCTTGTGATCAACAAGATCGACTCCATCGAAAAGGATAAACTGCTGGAAGTGATTGCAGCCTATAGTGAAGCATACCGCTTTGACGCCATCATTCCCATCTCTGCCCGTACCGGTGATGGCGTGGACAGTTTGCTGGCGGAATGCGATAAATATGCCATTGAAAGCCCCTTTATGTTCCCGGATGATGCTACCACGGATCAGCCGGAACGGCAGGTGATGGCAGAGATTATCCGTGAAAAGCTTTTGTGGAATCTGGAAAAGGAAATTCCCCACGGCACGGCGGTGGAGATCAATACCTTTACTGAGCGGGACAATGGTATCATCGATCTGGATGCAACCATTTACTGTGAAAAAGCCAGTCACAAGGGCATTATTATCGGTAAAAACGGTGAAATGCTGAAGAAGATCTCTTCCATGGCCCGCGCCGACTGCGAAAAGTTTATGGGTACGAAAGTATATCTGACCACTTGGGTCAAGGTCAAAGAGAACTGGCGTGACAGCGATTTTATGGTTCGCAACTTCGGCTACAGAGAGTAATTTCCATTAGTAAATCCCAGGCCTTTTGTAAATGCTATCACATACACAATTTTGTGATGTGAGGTAAGGATATGAATGCAGCGGATTACTGGAATATCTTTATAGAAACCGGCCTGCCGGAGGCATATATGCTTTACAGCAAAGCAAAAAAGGTGGAAGCGAATGTATCTGACAACAAAAGCACTGGTACTGCGGGTAACCGATTACAATGACAAAGATTGCCTGCTGACGGTGCTCACGCCGGAACATGGCAAACTGACCATCAAGGCGCGGGGATTGCGGCGTAAAAACAGTCCTCTCATTGCGCCATGCCAGCTTCTAGCGCTGGGGGAGTTTTCCTTGTTTGAATATAGGGGGCAGTATACCATCAATGAAGCTCAATCTGTGGAGCTCTTTCAGGGTTTGCGGCGGGATCTGGGTAAACTGTCCCTGGGTACATATTTTGCCCAGGCCGCGGAAGTGCTGTCTCAGGAGGATACACCCAATCCGGAACTTTTAAGTCTGGTACTTAACTGCCTATTTGCGTTGGACAAGTTGGGAAAGCCCGAAATGATGGTAAAATCTGTTTTTGAACTTCGGGCTGCCAGCCTGGCGGGCTATACGCCCGATCTGTATGGCTGTCATGTTTGTGGCAACCAAGAGCCTGCTTTTTTTGATATTTCCGGCGGTGTACTTCTGTGCGAAAAATGTAAGGAGACGGCATCCGGCATTCGCATGCCTTTGACGGCTTCTGTGCTGGAAGCTATGCGATATATTACCTCTTGCAGCATTAAAAAGCTCTTTTCATTTGACATTGGGGAAGAATCCCTGGTACAACTTTCCGGCATTACGGAAGCATATTTGACCATCCAGCTGGAACGAGGCTTCTCGGCCCTAGACTTTTACAAGTCCTTGCTGATATGAAGATTGAAATCGAAAGTAATATCCTGCAT
The DNA here is from genome assembly GCA_045124575.1 of Faecousia sp. Classification (GTDB taxonomy): domain Bacteria; phylum Bacillota; class Clostridia; order Oscillospirales; family Oscillospiraceae; genus Faecousia. The sequence continues at coordinate 74,580 of JBGVMD010000050.1, read as the reverse complement.
CGTCTGTTTCAAAATGTATATTTCATAAATGGCACTGCATATGCTGGCAAATCTACCATGGTACGTTTGCTGGCGGAAAAGTATGATGGTGTATGTTGTGGGGAAAACTATCATATGGACTTGCTCCACCTGGCAGATCCGACCAGACAGCCCAATCTGTGCTATATGCAAACCATGTCTTCCTGGCAGGAGTTTGTAAGCCGCACGCCGTAAGAATACGATCAATGGATTCGGGGAGTCAGCAGGGAAGTAGCACAGCTGGAAATCATCATGCTGTGCCAGTTGGTGATGAGTGGGAAAAAGATTTTTGTGGATACCAATATCACCCCAGACATTTTGCGGGAAATCTCCGACTATCACCATGTGGCGATTATGCTAAGTCCGCAGTGGATGTCGGTAGACCGTTTCTTCGATCGTCCCGATGCTGAAAAACAGTTTATCTATCAAAAGTTGCTGGAATCGCCCGATCCTGAAGCGGCTATCCAAAATTACCGTAAATGTCTGGAGAAGGTGAACAGCTTAGAGCATTATCGGGAGTTTGCTGAAAGCGGTTTCTATAGCCACATCCGTACTGACGAAAGTACTATCGATCAAACCCTTCATTTGCTTGAAACGCATTTTTTACTTAACTGATTAGGAGAAATCCTTATGTCTGAACTATACGAGAAATCATTGTTGAAACTGGAACTGGATAAGGTTCTGGAAATGCTGTCTTCCTGTGCTGGCAGCGCTGAGGGAAAGACTGCCTGCTTGCGTCTGCACCCTGTATCCGACCTGGACGATGTACAACTCCTGTTGGATGAAACTACTGCGGCGTCCGATCTGTGTACCCGTAAGGGTAACCCTGTTTTTGGAGATGTGAATGATGTATCTGCATCTCTGGAGCGTGCTGACCGGGGCGGCACTTTGCAGCCGGTGGAACTGTTACGGATCGCCGGTGTGCTGCGCTGCGCTCGGAATATCAAGGGCTATGTGTCAGAAGACGAGAAAAAGACTGTTCTCGACCCTTTGTTTGCTGCCCTGACCCCCAATAAGTATTTGGAAGATCGGATCTTCGGCGCTATTCTTTCTGAGGAAGAAATCGCCGACAACGCCTCCCCGGAACTTGCCAACATTCGCCGCCATATGCGTATTCAGGCGGGGAAGATTCGGGATTCCCTGCAAAAAATTATATCCTCTCCGGCCTATGCCAAGCTGCTCCGGGAACCCATCATCACCATTCGTGATGGTCGGTACGTAGTTCCTGTGAAGAGCGAGTGCAAAAACGATGTTCCCGGACTGGTGCATGATGTGTCCGCCACGGGAAGTACCTACTTTGTGGAACCTATGTCTGCGGTGAACGCCAACAATGCCCTTCGGGAATTGGAGCTGAAAGAAAAGAAGGAAATCGAACGTATTTTGGCAGAGCTTTCCGCTGAGGCAGCCGCACATCGGGAGAATATCAATCTAAATGTCACCATGCTGGTTCGGTTGGATGTGATTTTCGCGAAGGCAAAATTGGGCTATCGGATGCGAGCTTGGGCCCCTGTGATGAACGATCAAGGCATGGTGGAGCTTCGCAATGCTCGCCATCCGCTGATCGATCCGCAGAAGGTGGTGCCTGTTAGCTTGCATCTAGGTCGGGATTTTGACACGATGATCATTACCGGCCCCAACACCGGCGGTAAAACGGTTACGCTGAAAACTGTTGGACTGCTGACTTTGATGGCGGAATGCGGTTTGCACATTCCGGCCGGTGATGGAAGCCGCCTCTCCACATTCGACGCCATTTTGGCGGACATCGGCGACGAGCAGTCCATTGCCCAGAGTCTGTCTACCTTTAGCAGCCACATGAAAACCATTGTAGATGTGGTGGATCAGTGCGATGACCGCACATTGGTCTTGTTTGATGAATTGGGTGCCGGTACAGACCCTGCCGAGGGTGCGGCGCTGGCCACGGCCATTATCGAATTTTGTCGCAAAATGAAGAGCCGTGTGGTGGCAACCACGCACTACGCAGAACTGAAGCTTTATGCTATGCAGACGGAGGGCGTGATCAACGCTTCCTGCGAATTTGATGTGGACACGCTTCGTCCCACCTATAAACTGTTGATCGGTATTCCGGGAAAGTCCAATGCCTTTGCCATTTCTCGCAAATTGGGACTGCCGGAGTATATTCTGAAAGAGGCGGATGATCTGGTGGGTAAATCCGATAAGGATTTTGAGGATGTCATTTCCAGATTGGAAGCCCAGCGACAGCAGATGGAAAATGCCCGGATGGAGGCTGAACGTTTGCGCCGAGAAACGGCAAAAATCAAGGAACAAAGCGAGGAATACCATGAGCAACTGCGCAAGGAGCGAGAAAAGGCCATGGAAATTGCCCGCAAAGAGGCGCAGCAAATTATTGAAGACGCAAGAACTGCAGCCACCCAAGCCTCTGAAGAGATCAAGGCACTCAAAAAGCAACTGGCTGAAAGCGCAGATATTTCCAATGTTAATCAGCGTCAAAGCGACCTGCGTCGTAGTCTAAACGAAGCAGAGGAACGTCTTCGTGCCCAACAGCCCAAGCAGCACCGTCCTGAGCCTACCCGTGGTGTTTTGGTGGGCGATACGGTTGAACTTCTGAAGTTGGGAACCAAAGCCAGTGTCATTGCAATTAACAAGGATGGCTCATATCAACTTCAGGCCGGCATTATGAAGCTTTCCGCCAAGGCGGATGAAATCTATCTGTTGGAGCAGGAAAATCCTTACAAGGAGAAGCGTACCCGGCCGGCGCATTCCGGCCGAGAAATGCAGGTCAGCGCACCTGCCATGGAAGTGGACCTCAGAGGAATGGACACTATTGAAGCGGTATGCGTTTTGGATCGGTTCGTGGATGGCGCCGTCCGAGGCAACCTGCAGACCATTCGCATTATCCATGGCAAGGGTACGGGTGCGGTTCGAGCAGCTGTGCATCAATCCCTTAAGAAAAACAAATTCATTAAGAAATTCCGACTTGGCGTTTACGGCGAGGGCGAGGATGGTGTGACCATTGCGGAGCTGCGGTGATTTTCTCTAAAAGCAGTTGACTTTTGACGGAATTTTGATATCATAGTAGGGAGAGAACGCAGCCCATTTGGGCCGCGGATAAGGAGTGGATTGAAAATGTTTAGTAAAGAGATTGTTGTCCGCTGCGAATCCGGCCTGCACAATAAGCAGGCTACATACTTTGTGCAGAAGGCAAACGAGTTCAATTGCCCCATCTGGGTGGAATCCGGCAGCCGTCGGATGAATGCCAAGAGTCTGCTGGGCATCATGTCTTTGGGTATCGTTACCGGCACCACTGTGACACTGTCCGCTGATGGATGCGATGCGGAAGCGGCGGTTACCGCACTGGAAAATCTGCTGCAGAGAGATATTTATTGATAATGAAACCCTTGACCGCCTCAATGCATAATTGGCATTGAGGCGGTTCTTTGTAGGTGGATTGTATGACTTTTGATGAACTAAAGGAAAAAGCGCTATCCTTGCCTCTGGTACCCGGTGTATATCTTATGCGGGATAAAATTGGTACGGTGATTTATGTTGGCAAGGCGAAAAAACTAAAAAATAGAGTGAGCCAGTATTTCCAGGAAACGGCCTCTCATACGCCGAAAACCACATTGATGGTTAGCAAGATCTATCAGTTTGACGTGATTGTTGCGGCGTCGGAATTTGAAGCGCTGGTGCTGGAATGCAGTCTGATCAAGCGGCATATGCCCAAATACAATATCCTTCTGAAGGATGACAAGGGCTACCCCTATTTGCGACTGGACCGAAAAGAGATCTATCCCACAATTACCATGGTTAGCAAGATTCGTGATGACGGTGCGGAATACTTTGGACCCTTTGGTAGCCGCGGTGTTACACAGAGCGTGTTGGAGGCTGTTGGCGCAGCTTTGAAGCTGCCCACCTGCAAAAAACAGTTTCCCCGTGACATCGGCAAGGAAAGACCCTGCCTTAATTATCACATGAATCGCTGTGAGGGATGGTGCCAGGATAATAAAAACGCCAGCGAATATCGCAGCCGAATAGAACAGGCTCGGCAGCTGCTGCAGGGCAATTATAAATCTCTTGCTGATGATATTAAAAAACAGATGCTGACGGCGGCGGATAATCTGGAATTTGAACTGGCTGCCAGCCTAAGGGATCGACTGAATGCAGTAGATGCATTGGGTAAAAAACAACTCGTAACAGCCGGATCTTTGGCGGATACGGATGTGATCGGTTATGCGGAAACAGAGGCAAAAGCATGCTTTGCTGTGCTGCATTTTTCTGGCGGTAATTTGCTGGATAAGGATTATGAAGTATTCCCGCTGCCGGACGATAAAGCGGCCGCAGTTAGTAGCCTGATGAAGCAATATTATCTCAGCCGCGGTTTTGCGCCGAGATTTGTGCTGCTCCCGCTTGAGCTGGATGATGCGGAGCTTTTTGCCCAGCTTCTCGAACAGCAATATGGCAGAAAACCCAAACTGAGGGTTCCGCAACGTGGGGATAATTTGCGTCTTGTGGAACTGGCCTGCAAAAATGCACAGGAAGAAGCACAACGCATGACGGATAAAGATGAAAAAATGGCGGGCGTATTGATGCTTTTGGGAAAGATGCTTTCGATGGATCCCCCAGAGCGGATCGAGTCCTATGATATATCCCATATCTCCGGTACAGATATCGTAGCCGGCATGGTTGTGTTTCAAAAGGGGAAACCCAGCAAGAGCGATTACAAACATTTCAAACTGGAAAATATGGATAATCAGGACGATTATTCTGCTATGCGCCAGGTGCTGACCCGACGCTTTGTACACTATAAGAATGGGGACAAGGGCTTTGATGAAACGCCGGACCTTCTGCTGATCGATGGCGGCATTACTCATGCTAGCGTCGCTTTGGAGGTGCTCCGAAGTCTGGAACTCGATTTCCCGGTGTTTGGCATGGTCAAGGATGAACGTCACCGCACGCGGGCACTGGTGACGCCGGATGGAATGGAGATTCGAATAGATAACAACCAGTCCGTGTTTTCGTTTATTGGTACCATTCAAGAGGAGGTGCATCGTTTTGCCATTTCTTTCCACCGCCAACAGCGCTCCAAACGGCTGAAATATTCGGAACTGGATGGTATTCCGGGGATTGGTCCGAAGCGAAAACAGGATCTACTAAAGCAATTTAAATCTATTGTTTCCATTGGACAGGCGTCCCTGGTGGAACTGGAACGCATCCTGCCAGAGGATGCTGCGGCATCGGTGTATCAACACTTTCGAAGCAAGGAGGAAAAAACATGCGAGTAATTACCGGTAAGGCGCGGGGCGTGAATTTGAAAACGCCGGAGGGCCTGACTACTCGGCCCACGGCTGATCGTGTGAAGGAAGCACTGTTTAGCGTGATTAACTTTGATATTCCCGGAGCGGATGTTTTGGATCTCTTTGGTGGGACAGGACAGCTGGGAATCGAGGCCCTGAGCCGTGGCGCCAAAACTGCTACATTTGTGGATGAGGGTGAGAAGCCCTGTGCGCTGATGAAAGAAAACTTGCGCCGCACCAAGCTGGAGCAACAGGGAAGTGTGGTACGTAGCGACTATTTGGCGTTCCTGCACAACTGTAAGAAGCGGTTCGATATTATTTTCCTCGACCCGCCTTATGCAGAAGTTTTTTTGGAAAACGCCTTAAAATGTATCACAGAAATTGACATTTTGCGTTCGGGTGGTATAATAATATGTGAGCGTCCTCTGGATAAGGAATTGCCGTGGCAATATCCGGGCTATTCCCGCTCTAAGGACTATAAATATGGAAAAACATTGATTACCCTATACCGGAAGGACTAACCTATGAAAATTGCCATTTACCCCGGCAGCTTTGATCCGGTGACCAGCGGACATTTGAATATTATCCGTCGTGCAGCGGGGATCTTTGACAAGTTGATCGTGTGCGTCATGGTTAATTCTGGGAAAAACCCCATGTTTACCTTGGAGGAACGTGTAGAACTGATACGCCGGATTACAAGGGATCTTCCTAATGTGGAGGTTGACTGTTCTGATGAGCTGCTGGCCAATTATGCTCGACGCATGGGCAGTTGTGTGATCATCAAGGGATTGCGTGCCACTTCGGACTTTGAGAATGAATTTCAGATGGCGCTGATTAATCACAAGATCAATCCGGATCTGGATACCATGTTCCTGACTGCAGAACACCAGTATATGTATATGAGCTCCAGTACTGTAAAAGAGCTGGGACGATACAATGTAGACTTATCTGAATTTTTGCCGGATGAGATTATTCCGGATTTTCAGAAAAAACTAGAGAAAAACGTCAAGGAGGATATTCCCAATGAACGATAAGCATATTGAAGATCTGATCACTTCGCTGTATGACATGATTCAGGACGCCCGGGCGGTGCCGCTGGCTGCTGACAAGTGCTTTGTGGAGCGAGATAAGGCGCTGGATCTGCTGGATGAAATCATTGCACAGCTTCCTGCTGAGCTGAAGCAGTCCCGCACCATCGTGGAATCCAGAAACGAGTTGATCGGCCAGGCTCGCCGTGAGGCCGAGAACATCATTCATAGAGCCCGTGAGGAGGCTGAACTGCTGGTGTCTCAGCAGGTAATCTATCAGGAAGCAAAGAGCAAGTGCACTGAGATGGTAGCGCAGACCAAGGAACAGATCGATCGTCTCCAGCAGGCTAGCAATGAGTATATGGAAGAGTCCCTGCGCCGCACGGAGGAGGCCATTGCTCAGTCTTTGAATGAGGTCCAGCAGACTCGTGCTAAGTTCCAGGAGTTGATTAACAAGGAATCCGCTGAAGTCATCTAAACATACCTTTTGAAGAAACCGGAGTAGTATTATGCTGCTCCGGTTCTTTTTGTTTATCAAATGCATAAGAATAAATGGAAAGGGGAGGGTGATGATGTCATATCGAGCCAAAGGGAAAACGAAGTATTTTGCGATGCCTGTTTCACTGGGCGTAAGTTGTCTGATTGCCTGGGTGATTACCATCGTGTTTGGAGCAATCGTCACATTTATGGTGTCAGGGGAGCGGGTGCCGCTGGATTTTGTGGATCTTGCGGCGGTGATTATACTGTGCGTATCCTCGTTTGTCTGTGCCATGGTTGCAGGGGGCATGATTGATCAGAAACGTATGATCGGATGTGTTGCCAGCGGGGCAGTCTATTATCTTAGTTTGATCTGTATTAATTTGCTCTTTTTTGAAGGGTGCTTTCAGGGTTTGTTGGGTGCTGCGTTAACCATAATGGGCAGCTGTGTTCTTGCTGGATTTATTCAAACGAGACAAAAGACGCAAAGAATCGCGCATTTTAAAGCCGGTCGAAACTTGTAAATGTACATTTTGCATAAACGGGTAAATGATACTTACTTGCACAAACGATATTAATAAAAATTCGCACAAACTACATGTGGTGGGCGATGACATGATCGTCCACCACATCTTCTGTGCATGGGATGAAGTGTAATGCAGCATATGATTTTGGTTTCCTTAGTTAACATAATTGCGTTGACATAAAAATGGTGATTATTTACAAAAAAGTATAATTCGTTCAGTTCTGGCTTGAATTTCTACAATCTTTGGGGTATAGTATTTTTGGGTGGAGATTCTTGATTCGGACTGCTGTGCCACAAGTTGCAGGTGGTCTTTTTCTTTTGCGGATCTCTTTATTTTAGAAAGAAAAGGTATGTAATATCATGTTGGACTTGATTTCTGCCTATGAGAATTATCTCTCAAAGGTTAAACAAGCTTCAGCGAACACGGTGTCCTCTTATTTGCGGGATATTCGCCAGTTTTCTGCATGGCTGAGCAGTAACGAGGATATTGGTGTTCTGGAAGCAGAACAACTTCATATTCGTACCTATCTGGATCGGCTGGTTGAGGAAGGCCGCAGTGGTGCGACGATTTCCAGAACGCTGGCCAGTTTGAAGAATTTTTATGCCTATTTGGTGTCTTCCGGTTTTCTGGATCAAACCCCTGCCATGGAAATGCATATTGATAGGGGTGAGAAGAAGCTTCCCCAGATTCTTACCGGCAGGGAGATTGAGCTTCTTCTGCAGCAGCCTACACAAACGGATCCAAAGGGTTTCCGGGATAAGGCAATGTTGGAGACGATGTATGCCACCGGCATACGTGTCACAGAATTGATCGATCTGAATGTAGATGATGTGAATTTGGATGTGGGCATTATCAAATGCATCAGTGGCAACAAATCTCGCTCCATTCCGCTGTATCCAGCTGCGCTGCATGCGCTCTCTGCTTACATATCCGGTATCCGGGCTGGCATGCTGGCAAACCCCGAGGAAAAGGCACTTTTTGTTAATGTTTCCGGTACACGTATGAGCCGCCAGGGATTTTGGAAAATCATCAAGCATTATCAGGCGACTGCTCGTATTGAGAAAGAAATTACGCCCCACACACTGCGTCATAGCTTTGCTGTGCATCTGCTGGAGAATGGCGCTGATTTAGGATCGTTGCAGGAACTCATGGGTCACAGCGATATTTCTTCTACCCAGATGTATACGCAGATGGTCAATCAAAAGATCAAGTCTGTCTATGCCAAATGTCATCCCAAAGCATAACAAGTCTGCCTCGTGTGAATAGGCAGACTTGTTTTTATGTAAAAAGCGACCGCTCTATCATGAGCGGTCGCTTTTGTCTTAAATTCCAGTCATTGCAGCAAGGACATTGACTTCCATATCTTGCATATTTTTACGCATATTCAGGGCTTCGTCAATATCGATGTCGGTAAAACCACCATCTTTGGTAGAAACGATGCGATTGGTTTTTCCTGCAATGAGCAACTCTACCGCCAGATAACCCATCTTTGTTGCATTTACGCGGTCTCTGCCGGTGGGAACACCACCGCGCTGTATATGTCCAAGGACTGTCACGCGAGGATCTAAGTCAATCGTATCCTTGATCTTTTTTGCAATCTCCGCAGCAGATCCTGCGCCTTCAGCCACAACGATCATATAGTGGGTAAAACCCTTCAGGCGAGCGCGGCGAATTTTTTCAATGACATCCTGCTCAAAATCAATAGGCTTTTCGGGTACCAGCACTGCCGTGGCGCCCACGGCAAGGCCTACGTACATGGCGAGATATCCGGCCTTTCGGCCCATGATCTCTACAACGGAACAACGTTCATGGGACTGCATGGTATCACGAAGCTTGTCAATGCATTCAATGGCAGTATTTACGGCAGTGTCGAAGCCTATGCAATAGTTGGTGCAGGAAATATCGTTGTCAATGGTGGCCGGAATACCGATCACATTGATACCGTAGTGGGAAAGCGCACGAGCCCCACGGAAGGTACCGTCACCGCCAATGGCAATGACGCTGTCGAGTCCCAGGAACTTGCAGGTAGAAACGGCCTTACGTTGTCCTTCTTCGGTCATAAACTCATTGCTGCGAGCAGTGTAGAGGATTGTACCACCGCGGTTAATAGTGTGGGAAACACTTTTTTCGTCCAACCTAATAATATCGCCGGAGATTAGACCGTTCCAACCGCGGCGAATGCCATAAACCTCAATGCCGTGATAGAGCGCAGTTCGTACGACCGCACGTACGCAGGGGTTCATACCGGGTGAGTCGCCACCGCTGGTTAGCACACCAATTCGTTTTACAGCCATATCCATACCTCCGTATATCAAGTCTTTAATAATTTTATTGTAACGATTTTTCTGTGAAATGTAAAGGAAAATATTCCGGAAATCAGACTGGGGAGAGGGTTACAAATATCGTTCCATTTCGCAAATTTTCTCCAGCATTTCGGAGTATAGTAGTTGCATACATGCGCAACGTTCTTCAATTCGTTTCGCTAGTAGTACCATTTCCTCGATTTTGTTGGCACTTTGCAGCATTTTCTCTAGATCTTTGTAAGGAATCAGCACGGAATAGTTCTGGACATTGCAAACATTTTCTTTTTTCATAATTAAAAACCTCTATTAACGATATGTAAAACGATGGATGACGGGATATGTGTAGAGAAGGATTACCATCACGGTAGAAAAAGGAATAGAAATAGGGATCATCTCGGGGTTTGTAAAAAATGGGATTATTATAAAAAACACAGAACACAACCTTTCAAAAATTTATTATGCACGGTCTGGCCACAACCGGAGCACTTGACAAAAACAGGGGTAAAAACTAGAATAAAGGGGAGGCTTGGAAGCCTTTGGCTATGTACGCAACTAACGCCACAAAATAAAAATTTTGTGGCGTTAGAACGGCGCTCGGCGAATATTCTAGATTACATTTGTGTTTACACGGTTGATTACTATCTCAAACTACTTTTTCATCGGAGGTTTTTACTGATGAAGCGATATACTGATTGCCCTCAAGTGATGCGGGATTTCTTAATTTATCATGAAACAATTAAAGGACAATCACCATTGACTGTCCACGAATACTATTTGGATCTGCGTATGTTCCTGCGGTTCATTCGATTGATGAAAAATGATATGCCCATTTCCACCAGACTTGATGATATTCCTATAAAAGACATTGACTTGGATTTTATTCGTAGCATCACTACATCTGATGTTTTCGACTTTCTTTCTTATCTCACTAATGATCGTGTAGCGAAACCGGATGCTGCAGTACCTGAGCATGGAATCTCCACTACGTCCCGTGCGCGGAAACTATCTGCTATCAAGAGCTTTTATAAATACCTAACAGTCCGAACCAAGCTGCTCACAGACAATCCCGTGGCTGATTTGGAGTATCCCAAGCTTCGGAAAAGCTTGCCCAAATACCTTACTTTGGAGCAATCTGCAGCACTTCTGAAAGCTGTTCAGGGACCCAATGAAAAACGGGATTACACGATTTTGATGCTGTTTTTGAACTGTGGCATTCGGCGAAGCGAGCTGGTAGGTTTGAACCTAACGGATGTGTATGAGGATCGTATCCGTGTGGTGGGCAAAGGTAATAAAGAGCGGTTTGTCTACTTTGGTACGCCCTGCCGTAAGGCTTTGGACGCATATTTGGTCGAACGCAACAAAAAAATACTGTCCGATAATCGGGCTCTGTTCGGGTCTAGGGACAGCAACCGGATTAGTGTGTCTGCGGTACATCGAATGGTGAAAAAGTATTTGTTGATGGCAGGTTTGGATGCGACCCAGCTTTCTGCCCATAAGCTTCGCCACACGGCTGCTACAATGATGCTTTCCGGCGGTGTCGATGTCAAAACTGTTCAGGAAGTTCTAGGCCACGAAAATCTCAATACTACACAAATATATACCCATATCGAAAGCACAGAGCTGAAGCTGGCAGCTGAAGCAAATCCCCTGTCGAAACTTGACTTTTCTGAGGAAACTGTGTAAAATAGGAAATGCAACCAGCAGTTGCTAATTTTGTAGAAATGAGAGATATGCCTATGTCAGTTGGAGAACGCATTATCGAGCTGCGCAAGGAGCGCAATATGTCCCAGGGCCAGTTAGCAACTGCGATGGAAGTGTCCCGTCAGGCGGTCAGTAAATGGGAAAACGGTCTGGCTGTTCCGGATACGCAGAAAATGATCCGTTTGGCAGAAGTGCTGGGTACAGAAGTAGAATATCTGGCCACCGGTCGAAATGTTCCCGCCCCCTCCCCTTCCGAGGTCATCAAGACGGTCGAAGTTGAAAAAGTCGTCGAAAAGATCGTGGAAGTTGAGAAAATTGTGGAAGTTCCTCAGGTCGTTGAAGTTGAAAAGATTGTCGAGGTCGAGAAGATCGTCGAAGTGCCTCATGAGATTGAAAAGATTGTTGAGGTAGAAAAAGAGGTCGAAAAGATCGTCGAGGTGGAAAAAGAAGTCGAGAAGATCGTTGAAATCGAAAAAGAAGTTGAAAAGGTTGTAGAGGTGGAGACCATCGTGGAAAAACCTGTTCTGCAGAAGGTTTTTCGTGTCCGCTATGTGCGCCACCCTATTGAGTTTGCAGCAGCAGGACTTCTTGGTTTGATTTCTGGCTTCCTGTTGGGTTGGTTGGCAATGTAAACTCCCGGTTGCGAAAAGTACATACAAAAAACCCCGTCACGAATGTGACGGGGTTTTCTCATTTCATCTTCTTTTCCAACCTGGCGATCTCACGATGTACCACTTTTGCCGGCAGCTCGTGGGGACTGCCGTTTTCCGGCTCCCGTTTTGCTTTTTCCAACAGGAACTCCCGGGAGGTATCCACTTGGGCCTTGTCAAGATACGGTATTTTTAGCTGATTCAACTGTCGGTTTAGTGATTTACATGGAAACTTCTATGGCTTCCCGGATATTGCGTACACGATAGACATCCAATCCTGATGGAATTTCTAATTTCTCAGAGCCAAACTTCGGGATAATTACCTTTTTGAATCCCAATCTTGCAACTTCTTGCAGACGCTGGTTCATATGGGAAACGCTGCGAATTTCGCCGGTCAGGCCAACTTCACCGATGGCTGCAAGGTCCTGGGCAATTGGTGTATCCCGATAAGAAGACGCAACTGCCAGGATCACAGGTAAATCTGCACCTGGCTCGTCCAGCCGCAGGCCACCAATCACATTGATGTAGGCGTCAAACATGCTTAGCTTGAGTCCGGCCCGTTTCTCGGAAACGGCCAATAACAGGGCTGCACGGTTGAAATCAAAGCCGTCTGCGGTGCGTCGAGGCACATTGAAGCTGGTTTTACTGACCAGGGCCTGAACTTCTGCCAAAATAGGCCGTGTACCTTCCATGACGCAGGCAACACAAGTGCCGGATGCGCCTTCAGGCCGTCCTGCCAGGAGCATTTGGCTGGGATTGGGGACTTCCTTCAGTCCGGAATCCAGCATTTCAAATACACCAATCTCGTTGGTTGAGCCAAAGCGATTCTTTGCTGCACGCAGCAGACGATAGGAGGTGTTGGGATCTCCCTCAAAATATAGCACACAGTCGACCATATGCTCCAGCACCTTCGGACCGGCAATATTGCCATCCTTATTGATATGGCCAACCACAAACACGGTGATTCCTGCGCTCTTGCTCAGTTGCATCAACCGCATGGTGCAATCCTTTACCTGGGAAACAGAACCTGGGGATGAATCATTTTCATCGCAGAACATGGTTTGAATGGAGTCCACGATCAGTACATTTGGGTTGCATTCTTCGCATGCTGCAACCATATCTTCCAGCCGGTTTTCGGCCAAAATATACAGACTGTTTGGTGTAACCCCTAACCGTTGCGCACGAAGCTTTAACTGCCGCTCACTCTCCTCGCCGGAAACATAAAGCACACTTCTGCAGGTACAAAGGGCATTGCAAATCTGCAGTAGCAGTGTGGATTTGCCGATACCGGGCGCACCGCCTACAAGCACTAGGCTGCCTTCCACCGCTCCGCCGCCTAATACCCGATCAAGTTCGCCCATTCCGGTAGAAAAACGGATCTCGTCGCCACTGTCGACCTGAGAAATGGGTTTGGGAGCCTTGCCGATTCCCGCCGGGACAGATTTGCTGCGTCCAGGTGCAGCAGGCCGCTCAATATGTTCTTCCAGCGTATTCCACGCACCGCAGGCGGGACATTTGCCCTGCCATTTTGGGGTTTCGTTACCACATGCAGTACAGAAATAAACAGTTTTTGTCTTGACCATGTATATACCGCCCCTTCTTTGTTCTGACTACATTATATCAATCATTTGTTTGGTAGTCAAGCGTTTAGATAGAAACATATTCCGGCGGCAATGGCGCTGCACAGTTTCTGTTGATAGATTGGCGAGCGCAGCAAAGCTTCTTCTGAAGGATTTGATAAAAAACCGCATTCAATGAGTACACCGGTCTTTTCTATGTGCTTCATCAAGTATATATTCTTTGCAGGCTTGGTTCGCCGATGGTTTTCCGGATCTATGGAAGATAATTCCTGCTGGAGCTTTTTCGCCAATTCCTGGCTTCCGTTGGTTTCTGCATAGAACACCTGGGCGCCGGAATAGCGATGATCAGAAAAGGTGTTTTGGTGTATGGAGATTAATATCGCATTCTCTGTTTCATTCACCAGTTGCACACGGCGCCGGAGATCGGAAGCCTTTTTTGCAGACAAGGTATTTCCCTCCGTGTATACCGATACATTAGTAGTTCGAATCATCTTGGTATCAAATCCCAATAGATGACATATTTCGTTCAGCCTTAGGGCGATTTCGAGATTGATCTGACTTTCTAATGTTCCGGAACAGGATGTTGCACCACCATCCTCCCCGCCGTGTCCGGCATCAATGACGATTACGGTTTTGCGGATAATCGGTTGTCTTTGCCAAACAGCTATAGCTGCCCGGTTGCCAGCGCCAACAACTAAGAGAAATAAAGCAGTTACAAAAATATACAGCGGCCAAAATTGTTGGATATATTTTTTCATGTGCAACACCTCACAATAAAGTATGTTGCAGTTCAAGAAAAAAGAAACACCAAACCATCTCTTCTGTTATGCACACAGATGCTCGTTGTAGAATAGTATGACAAGGAACGACAGATTCTGTCGTTAAAATCATTGGATTGGAGGAAAATGGTTTGAAGGATAATAAAATGGATCGGGAAATGACGGAAGGAATGCTGCCTGCCTCTGCTCCCCTTGCAAATCCCTATGTACCCTTTCAACGGGAAAATCCGCCTCGCTACGACGCTCGAAAAGGAATCATAAGAGGAACCATGCATCCCGGATTGGATCTACCCTTTATGGGGATGCTCAATAACCGGGAACTGCCTGTTACGCCGCTTTCTGAATTACAGGCTTTGGGTTTTGCGCTTCATGATCTGGCGTTGTACTTGGATACACACCGAGATGATAAGGAAGCACTGGAAGTGTATCGCACCTACCAGGAAATCTACCACAAAGGCATGATGGAGTATAATGCTACTAACACGCCCCTGTCTCATGGTATGCCTACCGACAGCAAGGAATACAACTGGCTGAATGATCCCTGGCCGTGGGAATATTGTAAGAATTAAGGAGGCAGGCTATGTTTATTTATAATAAAAAATTGCAGTATCCGGTGAAAATTGATAAAACAAATCCCCGTTTGGCTGCACTGATCATCAGTCAGTATGGTGGCCCGGATGGTGAGCTGGGTGCGTCGCTGCGGTATTTGTCCCAGCGTTACAGCATGCCTTTTGATGAATTAAAGGGCTTGCTTACAGATATTGGAACAGAGGAATTGGGGCATTTGGAAATGGTTGGGGCCATTGTGCATCAGCTGACCCGAAACCTCAAGGACTCTCAGATTCAGGATTCCGCTTTTGCTCCCTATTTCGTTGATCATACCGCAGGGGTCTACCCTACCGCGGCATCGGGCTTTCCCTGGTCGGCCGCCAGTATGCAGGTCAAAGGAGACCCAATTACGGATTTGACAGAGGACCTGGCTGCTGAACAGAAAGCAAGAACCACCTATGATAATATTCTGCGACTGAGCGATGATCCGGATGTGAATGACGTCATTAAATTCCTGCGTCAAAGAGAAGTTGTACACTTCCAGCGGTTTGGTGAGGCGATCCAACTGCTGCGGGAAAAACTTAATCAAAAAAATGTGTATTATATGAACCCCGCTATTGACATGTAAACAAAATCCCCTTGCCACGGCAAGGGGATTTTCGTTACACTTCGATTAATTCGTATGCTCTGGATCCATAGCCAAGGGCAGCTGCAGCCTCAATGGTATGGATGCCGTTGCGGCTTTCAATACGCTCCAGGAAATGGGGTTTGCCGGGATCGGTGGTCGCATAGACAAGGTCTACGCAGGCCTGATCGATGGCAATGGGATCGGTAGAGATCAGGATGCCAATATCAGCAATGCAGGGATCCTCCGCCACGGCACAGCAGTCACAGTCCACGCTCATATTCTTCATAACATTGATGTAAACAATGTTGCCTTTGAAAAAGTCTACAATACTGCCTGCAGCGTCGGCCATGGATTCCAGGAAAGAATTATGATCCGCCGTCCAGATCTTCTCCGGGTCGCCTGCGCCGTGGATGTAGGCCTTGCCATAAGAAGATGCCACACCAATCGAAAGCTGCTTCAGCGCACCGCCAAAGCCTCCCATGGGATGTCCCTTAAAATGAGAAAGGACCAGCATGGAATCGTAATCTTCCAGGTTTTTGCCAACATAATTCTTTTGAATGATCTTTCCGTTCGGAATATCAAGCACCAGATCCGGACCTTCTTCATCCAGAAGATCCACGGGGAAATGTCCCAGCCAGCCGTGATAGGACAAAAGTTTTAGATGCCGGTCTGAGGTGAAGCGTTCACCCTGATAAGCGGTATTGCATTCGACAACCGTACCATCTACATGTTCTACCATCGGTTTCCAAAATTCTGGACGCAGGAAGTTTTGATTGCCCTTTTCACCGGAGTGGACCTTGACAGCCACTTTGCCCGGAAGCTGGACCCCCAGCATTCGATACAGTTCCAACACTTTTTCCGGTGTAATTTCCCGGGAAAAATATACTTTCGCGCTCATGAAATTCCTCCTAATCATTTAATGTCCATTTCACTATACACCAATACTACCTTACCTGACAAGCAAAATTTTCAATCTGGATAATATACCATTGCGAAAAGACAGAATTCATGATAATATAAAGAAAATTTTGCTGGGAGGTTCCTTATGAATCGTGAAAATAAAAGAAAATCTTTTGAAAAGGGCTACTACAAGACCCATGCTTGCACGGAAGAGTTTAACTGCAGCAATTGTGGTCGACTTGTGGTTCCGGAAGGTGCATCTAGTGAACATCGCAACCACTGCCCTTATTGTCTCCACAGCCTGCATCTGGACATTGAACCCGGTGATCGGGAGGCAGATTGCGGTGGTATCATGGAGCCGGTGGCAGTCTGGGTTCGCAACAAGGGTGAATGGGCCATTATTCATCGGTGTAAACGTTGCGGAGACCTGAGCTCCAACCGTGTAGCGGCAGATGACAATCCCATGAAACTGATGTCTATTGCGATGAAGCCCATTGCCAATCCCCCCTTCCCTATTGAGCGTGTGGATGAACTGACGGACCTGCTGGACAAAGCCAACGAAATCTAATAAAAATACACCTCCGATTGGAGGTGTATTTTTTACGGTATAAAGCCCTCAAAAATGGGAATCCAGCCCTCTTCAACGGCCGTGTGATATTCTTCGGGTGTTTTTAGAGTCCAGCTTACCCCTTGAATTTTCCAAAATTTGCGACAAATTTTGGTGGCAAAGGTTTTTCTATCATGGAACTTATAGGCGATAAAGTCAGGCCGAGCATAGAGATTGCTGATGTGATGGGTTAACATCCATTTCAAAATACCGGGGATGGGAAGTTTTTTCCCCATCCAGTTTTCGGACAGCTGTCCGCGAACAATATTCGGCCGATGAATGCGGAGCCAGCCGAGGACTCGGGGGTCGAAAGACTCAATGCAATAAGGGCCATCATAATGATCCAGCATCTGACACGCAGCCCGGCACAGCGCGGCATAATTATTGTCTACGACCTTCAGCTCGACGATGAGCGGCGCCTTTCCGGCAAACAGATCCAAGACCTGCTGAAATTGGGGGATGCATTCGTCTGTTTGTCCCAGATGGAGCTGTTGGAGGTCATCTGTGACCAGATCTTCCATCCGCAGATCTACGCCAACCGTCCGGCTTAAGGAAGAATCATGCATAACGCCTAGGTTACCGTCACGGAGCAAATGAAGATCCAGTTCGATACCATACCCGGCATCCAGGGCCGCCTGGAAAGCGGACATAGAATTCTCGGGTTTTTCTGCATCATGCAATCCACGATGTGCGTACTTCCAACGGCGTAACGCCTCAAGACCGGGGTGACTAGTGCGGCCCTTTAAACACCACAGGGCAATCAGCGGCAGAAGCACAATGCAGGCAATCGCAATCCACATAAATCAGTCCTCGGAATCGAGTGCGTCTAATCCCTTTTTTGTTTCGGGTTTCGCATCGCCATGCTTGACCATCAACATCGTAAAGAAGGCAAGTCCCACAAAAATGGATGCATACGGGAACAGACTGGTCATGGCCACATGATCCATGAAAAGTCCGGAAATAGTAGGAGTCAGGGATTGTGCAGCCATGGAGGCAGTGTAATAATAGCCGGTATACTTGCCTACATCAGCACCGGAGCACAGTTCTACCACCATGGGAAAGGAATTGACATTGATGGTGGCCCATGCCACGCCGGCCAGAATAAACATGGCCGTCATCAGCCAATTGGGGCTGGATGCGGTCATAAAACAGCCGACAAAGAAGGCGGTGAACAGCATGGCAACGCCGGCCAAGATAGTCTTCTTACGGCCGATTTTGGATGCGACCATGCCCACAGGCAGATAGGAAATGATAGCAGCCACATTGGCCAGCAACAAGGTCGTGGTTGCGTCTTTGTCCAAAACATTCTGCGCATATACGGTATATTTGGAGGTAATGGCGTTGTATCCAAAGAACCAAAGAACAATGGAGGCGAGAATGAAGATCAGGCTGCGGAATTCGGCCTTGGTCAACTTCTTTGCTGTACCAACCTGCGTATCCTCTTCCCGATCCAGGCCCAGTTCTACGCTACTACGTTGCATTTCATGTGCCCATGCGGGTTCCTTGACCTTCAGCAGGAAGATAATCAGTGCGGCCAGCATAATGCCGCCAACCACAGCATAAACCGCGGTATAACTCATGTAAGCATTCTTGACTTTGGAAATGGCAAGAACAGAACCCAGCGCCAAAACGATGATGCCGCCGGCGTTGCCCATCAGATTAATAATCGCATTGGCCTTGGAACGCAGGGGCTTCAGTGTTACGTCCGGCATCAGCGCAACGGCGGGTGTCCGGAAGGTAGCCATAGCAATCAGCAGCATCAGTAAGATTGCCAGGAAAATGATCAGAATCACAGGGTTCTCTGCTGTTACTGCAGCGGCGCAGGCCTGACGTGCAGGTACTACATGCCGGGTGTAGAGATTTACCTCTACTTCTCGTCCAAAGGCGTTGATCTCTGTGGCTTTGGACTCGGTGGTCAGTTGGGAGAATTCTTCCCGGGTGTAGAGGTCGGACAGCTGAAAGGCTTCTCCTTCAGGAGTATGCAGAAGGGTGTCCTTTTGCTCATCATAGATGCGCTCCATGGTTGCCACATCATTTACCTTGGAGTACTGCTGAATGTTCTTCAGCTGTGCGTTATCTGCGAAGGACAGCAACAGCAGGAAGCATACAGCCAAGATCGTACCGGTCCGAATGAAGGGAGTGCGTCGGCCATGCTTGCCCTTGTGGCGGTCGGAAATTCCTCCGAACAAAGGTAGCATAAACAGTGCCAGAATATTATCCAGTGCCATGACGATACCGGATGCCGTCTGGCTCATACCGAACTTACTGGTAAGTGTCATGGCAATGGTCACATCATAGACCTGCCAAAAGGCGCAAATCAAAAAGAATGCAAAACCAACCAATATGGTGCGTTTATAATTGAGTTTCATGCGGAATTCCTCCGTATTTATATTTCGGTAGATACGCTTCTTCTATTATACCGGTTTTTACCAAATTGTCCAGCAAAAAATAACAAGGCGGCCTGGACAGGCCGCCTTGTGTTAGGCTTTCAATTGCATATTGATCGTTCGGATCGTAAAGCCACACTTTTGATAAAATCCAACTGCAGTATCATTCTCGGGATGGACCCCTAGAATTACTTCCCGGCACCCAAAAGCGCGGGCCAAAGCACGTACATCCGATACCATGGCTTTGCCAATCCCCTGCCCCCTGGCAGTTTCGTCCACACAGATGGCATCCAGCCGCATAGCCTTATACGCCACTGTACCCGGCCCTCCCTTGTCCATAAGGGATAAAATCACATATCCAACGGGTGATCCGCCAAGCTTTGCGACATAAACCATACGTTTGTGGATGTCCTCTAGAAATTTCTCTTTCGGATAGGGTTCATCAGAGTGGTAATATAAATCGGGCCGCCACGCTGCATGCAGGTCATGGATTTGAACAGAAAACCGTCTGACAGCTTCCCAGTCTGATTCTCTGGCCAGTTCCAGCATTAAGCCAGCACCGCCTTGTGGAAGACTTTCTTACCCTTGCGAATTTTCACGCCGGCCTTCAGCATCTCTTCGCTGACCATAAACTGAGCAGTAGGAACCTTTTCGTCATTGACGAATACGCCACCCTGCTCTACGAGTTGACGGGCCTGCTTGTTGGAAGGAGCCAAACCGCAGGCGACCATCAGATTAAGAATGCCGATCTGGCCGTCGACTAACTTGTCTGCGGTGATCTCAGTGGTGGGCATATTGGCATCATCGCCACCGCCCATAAACAGCGCCTTGGCGGCAGATTGAGCTTTGGTAGCCTCTTCTTCGCCGTGAACCAGCTTGGTCAGTTCAAAGGCCAGGATCTCCTTGGCGGTGTTCAACTGCGCATCCTTCCAATCGGACATGGCGTCAATTTCCTCCAGAGGCAGGAAGGTCAGCATCCGGATGCACTTGAGCACGTCAGCATCTTCCACATTGCGCCAGTACTGATAGAAATCGAAGGGAGTCGTCTTGTTGGGATCGAGCCACACAGCGCCCTTAGCGGTTTTACCCATCTTCTTGCCCTCGGAGTTGAGCAGCAGAGTGATGGTCATGGCATGGGCATCCTTGCCCAGCTTCTTGCGGATCAGTTCGGTACCGCCCAGCATGTTACTCCACTGGTCGTTACCGCCAAACTGCATATTGCAGCCGTAGTGCTGGAACAGGTAGTAGAAGTCGTAGCTCTGCATGGGCATGTAGTTAAATTCCAGGAAAGACAGGCCCTTTTCCATTCTCTGCTTAAAGCACTCGGCTCTCAGCATATTATTGACGGAGAAACAGGCGCCGATTTCACGGATGAAATCAATGTAGTTCAGTTTCAGCAGCCAATCGGCATTGTTGACCATCTGGGCTTTGCCTTCGCCGAATTCGATGAAACGCTCCATCTGCTTCTTGAAGCAGTCACAGTTATGCTGAATGGTTTCCTGGGTCATCATGCTGCGCATATCAGTACGACCGGAGGGATCGCCGATCATGGCGGTGCCGCCACCAATCAGGGCGATGGGCTTGTTGCCGGCCATCTGCAGTCGCTTCATCAGGCACAGGGCCATAAAGTGACCTACGTGAAGGGAATCAGCTGTGGGGTCAAAGCCGATGTAGAAGGTGGCCTTGCCGTTGTCGATCATCTCGCGGATCTCTTCTTCGTTGGTTACCTGGGCGATCAAACCACGGGCAACGAGTTCGTCATAAAGTTTCATAATTATTGTCCTTTCTTACTCTTCAGCTGCACCGATGAGCGAGGTCAAAGCGGCGCGCAGGATATTTACATTTGTTTGTTCCAGAACGGTATCTCGCCAGGTGTGGATACGTCCGCAATATAGACCAATGCCTTTGGCCCGGCGGAATGCGGCAATGCCAACACCGTATGGGAAATGCTTTTGGTCAGAGGGATAATAGGCAAAGCCCTGTTTACGGATTGAAATGGACTTTTTGCCATATTTTCCTGTGATACTTTGGAGTTTCTTCATTTTTATGCGATTTTTCTTTAGGGCCTTCATGGGAAACAGAAGGATCTCGTTGCCGTCGCCTACACAGTCCAAATTCAGTACCATTTGCCGATCTGTTTCCTTTTTGTGGATCTTGCGATAAGAAGCGGAACCAATCAGTCCGGCCTCTTCCAAATCAAAGAGTACGAAACATACCCGATCCCGCAGGTTTTCGGGCATTGTGGACATGGTCTCCAATACTGTAACGACACCGGATGTATTGTCATTGGCCGTGTGGCGGTTGGCAGGACCTACCATCATCAGTAGCAGCAGTCCCATATATGCAAAATAGGCCACAGCAAAAATGATGCCTTCGTCCTGTGTGATAAAACTGGTTATGAGCCCGGCAACAAAGGCGATTAGGAAAAAGAAGCCAAGCATCAAGACCTGGAAAACAATGAACGCTGCGGCATTACACGGAGTAATGAAATTTGGCAGTCCAATACTGGCAGGGGTATCATAGTGTGCTGTGAGTAAATAATCCGCTCGTTGAGGATCGCCAATGACGATATTCCGGCAACCCATCTTCCCTGTTTCTACACGGACTGTGTAGTGCAGACGTTCTGCATAGGAAGATATCGCAGAGATAAAAGCGGTTTTCTGCTTCTTCGTCTTTCGGATTTCATATTTTTCCAGAACATCCATAGGTTGGGTGATCATATCTCTCTCATCTCCTCACCGTGTTTGATAAAAAAACGCCCTCTGTCCTCACGGACAGAGGGCGTAAAATACGCGGTACCACCTCTGATTCACCAATACCTCACAGCATTGGCCTCACGACGTCCAACAACGTCATCCGCTGTATCGGGCGTTCCCGTCCTTCCCTACTGGCATTTCAAGAAGGCCGCTCCGGGAGGTATTTCAGCGTGCTTTCCCACTGCCTTGCACCAACCGGCAGCTCTCTGACGGAAAGGATAACGCCTACTTATTCCCATCATTGCGTTGCGAACATGGTAGCAAATTTCATGCCTTTTGTCAAGTTTTTTCCTTACGGTGCGCCCAACATCTCTGCAGCGCTTTTCAGGGTGATGTCCGTGATATTGGCACCTCCAATGATGCGGGCCAGTTCTCGCTTACGACCCTCGAAATCAAGAGGTGTGACAGTGGTATACGTTCTCCCCTGCCGCTCTTCCTTGGCGATCAGTAAGTGGGTATCGGCCAATGCGGCAAGCTGTGGCAGATGTGTGACACACAGCACCTGCTTATGGGTTGCAACGGACTTCAGTTTCTCTGCCACTCGTTGGGCGGCACGACCGGAAACGCCGGTATCCACTTCGTCGAAAATCAATGTATTAACCTGATCCCGCTCTGCCAGAACATTTTTCATAGCCAGCATGATGCGGGCCAATTCACCGCCGGAGGCTACCTTGCTCATAGGCTTCAATGCTTCGCCGGCATTGGCAGACATATAGAAAGCAACGGCATCCACACCGTTGGAACCCAACTCCAGCTCCTCAAAATTGCACTGAAACTGCACCCGGGGCATATCAAGCTGAGAAAGCTCTGTCAGGATGCGGGTAGACATTTCCTCTGCCGCCTGTTTGCGATTATTTCGAAGCGCAGTGGCAACCTTCCAGGCATCCTGTTCGGCTTTTTTCAGTTTTCCTTTCAGCCTTTCAAGATGGTCGTCCGCAAATTCGATTTCGTCAAGTTCTTTCTTTGCGTTTTCTAAATATTTCAGAATGTCATCGCAGGTAGCGCCATATTTACGTCGTAATCTGTGGATGATATCCAGTCGGGATTCAATTTCTTCCAGCTCGTCGGGAGAATAGGACAAATCATCCAGCGCATCCCGCACTTCTTCCGCCACATCTGTTACCTGATACATCAAATCTTCCAGCCGACTGTAGAGTGCTTGATAGGAATCCGTATATCGGCTCAATTTGCCCAATGCACGCTGGGCCTGGGCAAGGAGAGCGCTGGCACCATCGGTATCATCACCGCCATACAGGCAGCGGCTAGCTTCCTCGATACCATCAGACAGTTTTTCTGCGTTTTGCAACAGTTTTCTGCGCTGTTCGAGTTCTTCATCCTCGCCGGGTGTTAAACCTGCTTTGCTGATTTCTTCAATCTGGTAGCGCAGCGTTTCCATGCGACGCAGTTTTTCTCCTTCATCCATAGACATGCGGTCGATTTGTCGGCGCAACTCCGATACGGTCAGATATTGCGCTGTATATTGCATTCGAATATCTTCGTTGTCAGCAAATGCGTCCAAGAACTGCAGGTGATTCTCTTCGTCAAAAAGCGATGCGGAATCGTGCTGGCCATGAATATTGATTAGCTGTACGCCCAGCTTTCGTAAAACCGTGACATTGACCAGTGTGCCATTGACCCGACATACATTCTTGCCGTCCAAATAAATTTCCCGATGAATCACAAGCTCCGGGTCATGTGCAACGCCGGTTTCTTCAAACCACGGCAAATTGGGCACATCAGAAAAAATCGCCTGTACAGAGGCCTTGGTGGCACCAGTACGGATCATATCTCGGTATGCGCGCTCACCTAAAATAGCAGATATTGCATCAATAACGATGGATTTACCGGCACCTGTCTCACCGGTGAGGATATTAAAACCCCTGTCAAAAGAAATTTCGGCCCGCTCGATAACCGCAATATTCTCAATATGCAGTAGACGCAGCATTTTTATGCCCCCTTTGGCAAATCAGCTGAGAATTCGTTTAATCTCTCCGCAGAATGCGGCAGCAGCATTTGTATCCCGCAGAACGATCAATACGGTATCATCGCCGCCGATGGTACCTACAACAAAGGGTAGTTCCATAGAGTCCACAGCGGAGGCAGCAGCGCCGGCCAGTCCGGGAATGGTATGTACTACCACCAGATTCTGGGCATAGTCATAGCCGGTAACGCACTCTTTGAAGATTGCGTTCAGACGTCCGGAGAAGGTGCCGTTGACCTCCTTGGAGGATGTACTGTATCGATAGGTGCCGAACTTTGTCAATTCTTTGACAATTCTCAGCTCTTTAATATCTCTGGAAATGGTTGCCTGGGTGCTGTAAAAACCGGCATCCTGCAATGCCTCCAACAATTGTTCCTGGGTCTCCACATCGCGGGTGGAAACAATCTCCAAAATTTTGGCTTGTCTTTGTGTTTTCATTCGTCCACCCCATTAACCGTTTTTAAATTTGGCATTTACAACATCATAAAAGCTCCGCTTTTTCAAGCGGACCAGTTTTGTTTCTCTCTGAGCCTTGCGTACAGTGGCCACATCGCCCATGTTGAGCTTTAGGGATTTGCCGCCATCTACGGATAGAAATGCGTTTCTTCTGGCATTTCGGGTCAGTTCTACCTGGATTACACGACGATCCGAAGCAACAATACTGCGGCTTACCATATCATGGGCACAGATTGGCGTGAGCAGAATGCTGTGTGCTTCCGGCTCTACAATCGGGCCACCGGCGGAGAGACTATATGCCGTAGATCCGGTGGGGGTAGCTACAATCAAGCCGTCACCGCCACATTCCATTACCTCAACATCATCGCAGGACACCTTAAGGTGAACGATACGGGCGACTGAACCTTTGGTGATGACCACATCGTTTAGACAGGAGTCATGGAAAATGATATCCCGATCCCGCTGAACAGAGACGTCCAGCATCATACGACGATCGATGGAGTAATCGTCCTTTCCGAGGCGAGCAAGCTCCTGTAGTTCTGAGGACTCCAGCTCTGCCATAAATCCCATGGTTCCGATATTGACACCCAAAATGGGCAAATCATATCGTGTGGCTGTCTTTGCCATATGCAAAATAGTGCCGTCACCACCAAAGCAGATGATCAAATCAGCATGAGGGAGTTCTCGGTCCAAGCGGGAAAAGGTGAGATCTTTGGGAAGATCGAAGGTCTTATCCACCTCAAATGGCAGACAAAGCTTTGCTTCCATACCGGCATCTTCCAGAATTTGCTTGGCAGTTCTTACAGTATTAAAATTTTTATCCCGATACGGGTTCGGTGTTAGTACAACTCTTTTCATAGGATCACACTTTCAGCGTTTCGTGTGCCTGAGCCACCACAGATGCAGTGTTCGGCTGAATATCCGGTAAGTTATCCAGTGTCAGATGTGCTAGAAACTCGATATTTCCTTCCGGTCCTTTCACGGGAGAAAAGGTCATTCCCTGGATGGAGAAATCAAGACTATGTGCCAGTTCTACAAAGTTGTCCAAAACTTCTTTGTGGGTTTCCGGCTCACGCACAACGCCTTTTTTGCCAACTTTCTCCTTACCTGCTTCGAACTGCGGCTTGATTAGGCAAAGAACCTGGCCCTTTCCGGGTTTTAATAGATTCTTAATGGCGGGCAGAACAATCTTCAGCGAAATAAAACTGACGTCGATCACAGAAAGATCCAACAGTTCTCCCAGATCCTCCGGTGTCACATAACGGATATTGGTACGCTCCATGACCACAACACGGGGATCGGAACGAATCTTCCAGTCCAATTGACCGTAGCCCACATCAATGGCAAAAACCTTGCTGGCACCTTGCTGCAGCAAACAATCAGTAAAACCACCGGTGGAAGCGCCGGAGTCGCTGCAAACATAACCTTCAGGCTTCACGCCAAAATTACGCAACGCTTTTTCCAGTTTGAGACCGCCACGGCTCACATATGGGCAGGTATCGCCACGGACTTCCAGTGTGACACTCTCATCATAAGAAATGCCGGGTTTATCAGCCTTTTGGCCGTCGACATATACAAGACCTGCCATAATGATGGCCTGTGCTTTGGAGCGAGTATCTGCATAGCCCTGCTCCGTTAGAAGGACATCCAGTCTTTTTTTATTTTTCAACTTGAACTACCTCCTGAATACGATCTGTAATGGTATGTCCATCCAGACCATAATGTTCATACAAAGATTTCATATCACCGTGGCGGATAAAGCCTTCACCCAGATTGATGCCATGAACGCGACAATTCGGAATATAGGTCATTAACTGACATGCAAGCGATTCCTGAATGCCGCATCCTGCGCAGCATTCTTCAACTACGAATAGATTTTTACATGTACCCACGATATCCGCCAGTTCCTTTGTGGGGATGGGTTCAACGGACAACAGACGGATTACACCCACAGAAATCCCTTTTTGTTCCAAAAGTTGGGCGGCAACAAGTGCGTTTGCTGTTAGGACTCCATAGGTCACGATGTAGGCCTCAGTTCCTGTTTTGTGCAGGGTCAGCAGACCATTTTTAGCAACCTCAGGTTGATTTTTCCAGGCAGAATCTGTCAACTGCTGGTTGCCTCCACGAGGATATCGGATAGCGACAGGGCCACTGTAGCTACAAATTGCCCAACGCAGCATGTCTTCCTGTTCCTGCATGCTTGCAGGGCAAAGCACGGTTATGCCAGGGATCATGCGCAGGTATCCTACATCAAAAATACCATGATGGGTCTCTCCGTCCTCGCCAACCAGTCCGGCGCGGTCCACCGCCAGCACAACGTGAAGATGTTGCATGGCGATATCCTGGATGATTTGATCAAAACCACGTTGCAGGAAGGTGGAGTAGATGGCCACAACCGGCACCATCCCCTGCTTCGCAAGACCGCCAGCCATGGATACGGCATGCTCTTCTGCGATACCGACATCAAAAGTACGGGTAGGATAGGCATTCATAAACTCCAGCAGCCCGGTTCCATCCGGCATCGCTGCTGTGACGGCGCAAAGCTTTGGATTTTCAGCGGCTAGTTGCAACAATGTTTTTCCAAAATTTTCGGAAAATGTAGGTGCATGTTTGCTACAAGGCTTTCCTGTGGCAGGATCAAAGCGGCCGATTCCGTGGAATCTGGCAGGATTCTCTTCTGCAGGCTTGTAGCCCCTGCCCTTCTGCGTATGAATATGAATCAACACCGGCTCATTCATGTCCTTTGCCAATCGCAAAAGGCTGATCATACTCTGAACATCGTGTCCATCTACCGGGCCAAGATAGGACAGGCCCATATTTTCGAAGATGGTGGTGGGAAGCAGGAAACGCTTCAAACGATCTTTCAATCTATGCGTGAAGCGGTAGATGAACTTACCGACACCGGACTTGGACATGATACTACGGTAGCGGGATTTGAAACCAAGATAGCTTTCTTTGGTGCGCAAACGACCCAAATGCTGGGCAAAGCCGCCGACATTGGGTGCAATCGACATTTCGTTATCATTGAGGATAATGACCATGGGCTCTCCGCTGACAGCGGCGTCATTCATGGCTTCATATGCCATTCCGCCGGTTGCAGCACCGTCACCTATCACCGCAATGACATGATAGTTTTCAACCTGGAGCGTTCTGGCCCTGGCCATGCCCAGTGCGATGGAAACGGAACTGGAGGCATGGCCGGCAACAAAAGCGTCTGTAGGGCTCTCTGAGGGCTTTGGGAAGCCGGATAGACCGCCGAACTGACGCAGGTGGGCGAAATCATTCTGACGGCCTGTGAGAATTTTATGAACATAGGACTGATGCCCGACATCAAATATCAAGCGGTCCACATTCGTATCATATACAGTTTCGATTGCCACGGAAAGCTCTACCACACCCAGATTGGAGGCCAGATGTCCGCCGGTTTCGGAAATGTGATGAACCAAAAACTCCCGGATCTCTTGGCACAGCTGCAACCTCTGCTGATGGGTTAGGTTTTGAAGATCCTCATGGCCAGTAATAGATTGTAAAATTGACACGAAGAACACAACCTCTGTACTAGTTTACTCTCAGGGAGGATCGTATTCACGTCAGCAGATGATGCTTATCGAAAATACTCCCCAATATGACATAATAATATCAAACTGTATAATATCATAAATTTGCTGAATATACAAGTATAATTATTTACTTCCCCGGAGATTATTGACAGAAAGGACCCTCTGCCAAACACGGCAGAGGGTCTCAATATTGTATTCTTTGCGTAGGACTCTTTACATCAACGCACAAAGGCGATTTTCATGGTTGTGCTCCAGCTTCTGCCGGGCTGTACCACTGCTGCCGCCGCTTTATCTTCCCAAGCATAGCTGCCTTCTTCTGTACTGGGCAGGCTGTGCCAGGGCTCGATACACACAAACTGCGGCATACCGGGCTGACTCCAAATTAAGCAGTAGGGATGGCCGGAAATCTCGCACACCACTGCCCTGCCGCTATCCTTTTCATAAATGCCCAGGGATTTGCTGGTTAGATTCACCATACAGTGGCTTCCGGCATCAAACATTTTATCCGTGACTGGAATGGACTGCATATTGTTACCCAGTACATAATAGCGACCATTCAGCAGACCAGTGGGTGTTTCCATACAAATAGGCGATTCCATATCGGAAAAACGCAGCTCATAGTCCAATGCGCTATGCTGATCATCAAAAGGAATAGCAAAACCGGGATGATAGCCGATACCAAAGGGGAAATCCTCGTTGTCTGTATTCTCCACGGTCAGTGTGTAATGAAGGCACTCTCCTTCCAGGCGGAATGTCGTCAGGAAGCGGAAGTGATAGGGAAAAATGGACAAGGTTTCTTCACTGGAGGAAACGGCCAGAGTAAGGCTGTCTGCGGTCTGACTGACCAACTCATGGGTCAGTGTGCGGACAACGCCGTGAGCCGGTGCATTCTCCACAACCCTGCCACGAATTTCTATTCTGCCGTCCTTAACCTTTCCACAGTACGGGAACATTACGGGGGTGTGATATTTCCATACCTCCGGGTTTCCGTTCCAGATATGTTCCACGCCGTCGGATTTGCGTAAGACACTCTTAATCTGCGCACCCCATTGGGTTACAGTGACACGAAGCAGGTCATTTTCAATCATAAATTCCACAGTACGTCTCCTCCCACCTTTATCGCAATACTCATTTAGAATAGCAGCAGCTTTTCCCTTTGATTATTTTATTATATCATTTTCTTGCAAAAGAGCAAGTGCTATCTGAAAAAACTACTCCGGCAGACAGTCCTGCCGGAGTAGAATTATTTATTTTCGATTCATTTTATCTGCTTTGCAGAAGAGTACATAACCGATCATAAAGATGACCACCAGGGATGCCACAGCCAAGGCCTGGCTCTGAAGTTCCATTCCAAAGATATGATAAGTCATACCATCCGTGTACTTACTGATGATTCCTACAAGGAACAGGCCGAGGAACGAGGCGCCTTTGCCGCAAATATCCATGAGACCATAGTATTCCCCGCTGTGCTCCGCGGGGACGATCTTTCCTAAATAGGAACGGCTAAGAGCCTGGATGCCACCCTGGAACATACCAACCAGTGTGGCCAAAAGCCAGAACTGCCACTGATACATCAGAAATACAGCAAACAGGGTAATTCCGGTATAGCACAGAATACAGATCTTAATCAGCTTGCCTGTATCAAACTTGGCGGCCAGACGGCCGAAGATGATGGCGCAAGGGAATGCCACAATCTGTGTCCACAGCAGCGCCAGCAAAAGACCGGTGCTATCCAGGCCAAGGGAGGTACCGTAAGCAGTGGCCATTTCTATGATAGTGTATACGCCGTCAATAAAGAAAAAGAAGGAAAGCAGGTAAATAAAAATATGCTTATTCTTCTTCGCTTCCAGGAAGGTGTCCCACAGCTGACGGAAGGATGCAACCATCAGATTTCCCTTGGATTCCACATAAGCAGTTTGTTTGTAGCGCTTCAGTAACGGAATTGTGCAACCGATCCACCATAGCGCTGTGATAGCGAAGGCGATGGTCATGGCCGTTCCCATGGAGATGCCAATTATTTCATTGCCCAGAACAACCCAAAGGCACAGTACAAAGGGAATAACCGATCCAATATAGCCAAAAGCATAACCCAAAGAAGATATATTGTCCATTCTCTCCTGCCCTGCCACTTCCGGCAGCATGGCATCATAAAAAACGTTGGCAGAATTATATCCCACTTTGGCGATCACGAAAATCACCGCAAAGCTCAGCCAGCTCCAAGCGGTGCCAAGTGCAGCACAGCCCAGTGCACCTAAACCCATACTCAGTATAAAAATTGGTTTTTTACATCTTTTGCAGTCAGCCATCGTACCACAAATCGGACCAATAAACGCCACGATCAATGTGGAGATACTTCCCATAAAGCTCCAAGTCGACAGATATTCGGCGTTGCTTAGACCATCTGCAGCACACAAGGATTCAAAAAAGATGGGAATGATGGTGGAAACCAGCAGGATAAAGGCTGAGTTTCCAATGTCATAAAGGATCCAGCTTTTCTCTAAGGGGGTTAGTTTTGTTTTCATACGTTACCTGTCTCATTTCTTTCTTAGCATTCAGGAACCAATCTTCCACAATATCAGAATGGGTAATCACGATATCGATCTTCTCTAATTCTTCCGCAGAAAAGAAACGCATGTCCTTGGATTCCGCGCTGATACGAATCGATTTTTCATGATCCAATTCCAGCGCAAAAACTACGATCACCATTCTCCAAACACTGCCATCACAGTATGCCGCGATCCGCCCAGGCTCGCCATAGACAGCCAATTTGCGGAATTGATCTTTGGGAATACGCCAGCCCAGTTCTTCATATATTTCCCGGGCAATGGCGTCCAATGGTGTTTCATAGTTTTTCACGCCGCCGCCCACTAGACCCCAGGTGTTACTGTCTCGGCGCTTTTCCAAGAGCAGTTTGCCGTTGCAGGTGATAATGGCATTTGCCCCTAAATGTGCGCCTTGGGTTGTCTTAGGAGCGTTTTTGGGGTCGCCCCGATAGAATTTTACAATGGACATAAAAAGCCCCCTTCGGGGCCATTATACACCTTTCTTCCCCTTAATTCAACCCTTATTTCCATAAATGTCCCGGAATAACAAACAGAGCATACCTTATGGGTATGCTCTGAATGATAGATTAACCATTGGGAAAAATTAAAACACCTGAGAGATGTTCTCCAAAATTCGGCAGTTTTTAGGCAGAGGGCTTGTTCGTTTAGGCGACTGCTCTGTGTATACATACATGCTGTCAAGGCCTGCCCGGCAAGCGCCCCAACAGTCGGCCTGATCGTCATTTCCGATCATAACAGTTTCCTTGGGATCAAGTTCGTAGCGCTGCAGCGTCAAGCTGTAGATCCGGCTGTCCGGTTTCTTGAAGCCCTCGACAGAGGAGATAACGATACCGTCAAAGTACTGTGGCAGATCCAGGGCTTTCATCTCTGGAAGCGTAAACAAAGCCTGCGCATTGGACACGAGATATACGCCCTTCCCCTGCCGCTTCAGACGTTGGAGCATTTCGAGTACACCGGGGAAAAGTCTCAGCTTCTCCAGTGACAGTACCCGAAATTCTCTCGCCAACTGGGCAACTATTTCTGTATTTGCAGCGACTCCTTGAGCGGCGAAAAAAGATTCAAAAACCGGGCCAATATCTATTTCCGCACCAGCACCGCGCTCCTTCCGGGCGGCTGTTTCCCGCTGGGATACTTCCTGCATGTACTGCTTTCGAAGTTCCTCGCCGGTGTAGCGCACACCCTGCATCCCCAGTATGATGCTCATGCGTTTCCAAAGCAGATCATTTTCTTCATTGGTGTGAATATCCACCAGGGTTCCGTATAGGTCAAATAAGTAATTCTTATATTCTTTCATATGAACATTACCTTCAAATACCGTTGAATAGAAAATATAAAAAAGAAAAGGGACGCTTGTGCGTCCCTTTTTGGCGGAGCAGGAGGGATTTGAACCCTCGGTACCCTTTTGGGGTACACACGATTTCCAGTCGTGCCCGTTATGACCACTTCGATACTGCTCCATATGCACTTGGCTGTCGCAGACAGCTTTGATATAATACATCGTTTCCTGTGTTTTGTCAAGTCTAAATTTCAACTTTTTTGGCAGAATTTTTCCAATGCCATTCAACGCCAATTATCCCATTTCGAACCGAAAAAACACATTCTTCCAGTCGATGTAACCACGGAAAGGGTTCTTGAGGGCACACTGGCATAAATTCACTGGTATGCTCCTGTCGGGCTTGCAGGAAAAAAACAGGCTCCCCTTCCCCTATTCTCTTAGCGGAGACTTGTTTTCGTAGTTCTAATGTGTTGACGGCCGGAATCAGCAATCCCAGATTTTCTTCGGACGTCCGTGTTTTGACCACCAGGTGTAGCATCTGCTTCTCAGTTGTATGGCAGCGGCAGATCACCTCATAATATAGCCCCCGACGAGTTAGTGTCACTGTACCTCTTTTCTCTCCGTTCAGGGTTACTGCGTATGTCCCCTCCAAGTTCATCCCCCCTTGCCACATCTTATGCGGTATGGGGCATATTATTTCAGGGCGTACGCAGATCTCCCAACCCAAAACTAACGGCAATCGCATCATCTACCAGCTGCATGGACTTATCATCCAAGTGGCCCATATGCTCACGTAGGCGTCGTTTATCTATGGTGCGGATTTGTTCCATAAGGATGACAGAATCTTTGCTCAGGCCAACGCTCCCACCTGGAATATTGATATGGGTTGGAAGCCGGGCTTTTCCCGTTTGGCTGGTGATGGCTGCGGCGATCACCGTAGGAGAATGACGGTTGCCGGTGTCATTTTGGACGATCAGCACGGGCCGGGTGCCGCCCTGCTCACTGCCTACCACCGGTGAAAGATCGGCATAGAATATGTCGCCCCGCTTGACCGTAGTATCCATTGTCTTCACACTCCGATAGCATCATTGCCAGCGTTACCGGATGGTTCCTTATGTAACGCGGCTTGATACTATTGTCCCACGCTTATCTGGAATTCATACGGCACATTGGCTATTTTATCCTATGCACCCTTCGACAATATGCTACAGAAGTTGATAATCGCTAACCAAAATTGTCAGTATGCGTTGATTATTCTCGTAAATATCTGCTTGAACCGGCTTGTTATCCGCTCCGACCCATATATCCAGCATGAGCGCATCTTCCTCGTAGCTGTCATCCACAGTAAGACGCAGGAATTGATCTTCCTGTCCGCAATAACGCACATAGCCGCTCCGCAACCCCCGAACCAGTACCCAAGGCGCGCTGACCGGTGACATGAGTCCATCAGAGTGAAAGTCGAAAGCAAGAGCAGTATCGTCGAATATAAGTTTACCACCATCAGAGGTGATTTCTCCGCCAATGCCCGAAAGATAATCGGGATCCACCACTTCAAATTCTAAGTTACCATTCCGGTCCGCTTGACAGTGCATGATAAAGGTATAGGTTTTGTCCGTAAAATCTGCTGTTACTTTGGCCGTAAAACTGCAGCCATTGGCGTTTAATAGAGTGGTCCGCAGGGACATGGCCCGGTCAAATTCGCCGTTTCCCCGGCTGCAGCCGCATAACAGCAATACTGCGAAAAAAACTGCCAGCATTCTTTTCATAAGTATCCTCCCCTGTTTTTCTCCACGGACGAGCTGCCGTGCACTGAAAGAATATGCGGGCGCAAAGTAAAAAACCAGCCGATTTTTGTCGGCTGGTTTTTACGTTATTAGTTTGTTTCTTCAATGGCAGCAATGACACCATTGACTCGTTCCGTATCCACAGTTTCCATCAAACCGGAGTCATAGGCAAAGGCCACAGTGGGATCAATGGGAAGTCTGGCAAGAATAGGAAGATCAAAGGAAGCCGCCACCTCATCTAAATGGGACTTGCCGAAGACTTCGATCCGCTTGCCACAGTCGGGGCATTCCAAATAGGAATAGTTTTCCACGAAACCCAGTACGGGAATGTGCATCATATTTGCCATCTTGACCGCCTTGCTGACGATCATGGATACCAGATCCTGGGGAGTAGTGACGATCACAATGCCGTCCACAGGCAGGCTCTGGAATACGGTCAGAGGTACGTCACCGGTTCCGGGGGGCATATCCACAAACAGATAGTCAACATCCTCCCAAATGACATCGGTCCAGAACTGCTTAACAGCACCGGCGATGACCGGGCCGCGCCAGACAACGGGAGATGCGGGATCGTCCAGTAGCAGATTGATGGACATAACCTGAATGCCACCCTTGCTCAGCGCGGGATACAGGCCATCTTCATTGGCGCCCTGGCACTCGGTTACGCCGAAAGCCGTAGGTGCAGACGGGCCGGTGATGTCTGCGTCCAAGACACCCACACGCTTACCCTGTCGGGACATTGCCACAGCCAGCATGGAGGTGACGGTGGACTTACCAACGCCGCCTTTGCCGGAAACAACAGCGATCACTTTTTTAACGGAAGATCTAGGATTCAGCTTTGCCAGCAGACTTTCCGCCTTGCGGTCACCGCAATCGGAGGAACAGCTGGCACAATTGCCATTGCACGAACTCATTTGAACATTCGCTCCTTTTGTTTTTTCTACATTATATGTCTATGATTTGATGGTGTCAACTGCAAAATGGGGATAGAACAAGGCGTTGGTGAGTTCTTATCTTAGATATCCTCAGTCGAGACCAGAAAATAGCGCTTTTCAAAGCCGCCACGGGCCTCATGTTTCTTTTGGAATACATCCACAAGTTGTTCCAGGGAGCAACCTGCGGTTGCGGCCAAGGCGTAGACTACTTCCAGAATATCCGCCAGCTCCTCCACCGATTTATCCTGGTGGAACTCTGCTACTTCTTCGTCCAGCTTTGCCTCCAGAAACCGGAGATATTCTTCATCAGGCAGTGTGCGGATATTTGCCTTTCCGCCGCTTTCTGCTATGATTTCCGGGATTTTGTCCCGTACCAATTTGTTATAAATCATTGCTGAGCCGCCTCCCACTGCTCCATTAAGTCCATCAAGACCATCTCTGCCTCTTCTTTTTCGGACAGTAGGCGGGTTAATTCCTGATAGTCAGCGGATGCAGCGTCGATTTTTGGATCGAAAGCAGCCACGTTCTGCTCCTGTTTTTCAATTTCTCGCTCCAATTTGCGGATCAGCTTTTCTTGCTCCTTGGTGCCACCCTTAGGCTTTTCTTTCTTTTCCTTGGGTGTAGAAACGGCGGGAACCTTTGCAGCAGCTTCGTGGTCCAAGATGGAACGGAACTTGGCGTAACCGCACTTAAAATCCCGGATCTTTCCGTCTTCCAGCAGCCAAATACGCTCCGCAAATTTTTCAATAAAATATCGGTCGTGGGATACGAACAGCAGTACCCCTTCAAATTCCTCGATGGCCGCCTCCACCCATTCTCTTGATGCTATATCCAAATGGTTGGTTGGCTCGTCCAGGATCAGGAGATTGATTTTCTCGTCCATCAGCATGCACAGACGCAGACGGCTCTGCTCGCCACCGGAGAGGTTTTTTACCTGTTTAAACACATCCTCACCGGAGAACATAAACTGGCCCAAACGGTCACGAGCAACCTGTGGGGTGCAGTTTTTCTCGAAAAGCATAGTATCGTACAGCGTGCGCTCCGGGTGAGAAAAGTGGATAGTCTGAGGAAGGTAGCCGGATTTGACTGTGGGGCCGTACTGGATTTTACCGGAACAGTCCTCCTCCCCCAGCAGGCATTTGATAAAGGTGGTTTTACCTGTGCCGTTGTCGCCCAGGATGGCAATGCGTTCACCGCCCTCTACCAGCAACTCCACATTGGAGAAAAGGGTTCTGTTGTCAAATGCTTTGGAAAGGTTTTTCGTTTTAAAAACCACATCGCCGGAAAAATCTTTTTCTCCAAAGGATGCCTTCATGGTCTTTTCCGTTTTGGGTTTTTCTGTCTTTTTAATGCGTTCCATGCGGTGCTGGATGGACATGGCTCGACGGTAAAGCGTACGGTTATTGATGCCCCAGCCCTTCATTCGTTCCACGGTATAGCCTAACTGTTTTAGCTTGGCCTGCTCCTGCTCATACTGTTTCATCTGAAGGTCAAAGCGGGCTTGTTTTTCGTCCATATAGAAAGAGTAGTTGCCGGAGTAGAATTCGGCATGACCATCCACGATTTCAATAACCCGCTGGGCAACCCGGTCAATGAAATAACGGTCATGGGAGATAACCAGCACGGTACCCTTGAATGCGTTGATGTAGCCTTCCAGCCATTCCACGCTGCGCAGATCCAAATGGTTGGTGGGCTCGTCCAGCAACAAAATATCGGTCTTTTCCAGCAACAGACGTGCCAGATTGACGCGGGTCTTTTCGCCACCGGAGAGAGAATCAAATTCTTGTGTTCGCTGGATCGTGGTGATGCCAAGACCGTTACAGATTTTGTCGATCTCCACATCCATATCGTAGCCGCCACCAACCTGGAAGCGGTTCACCAAGGCATCATATTCCCGTAACTGTTCATCTGTGACGCTCCGGACCATGGCACGCTCCAGTTCCTCCATTTTTCTTTTAGCGGCAGTGACAGCGGCATAGGCGGTACGTAGCACATCGTCGACAGTATAGCCGTAAGGGAATTGGGGGATCTGGGAGATTAGGCCAATTTTCTTATGGGGATTTACAAATACCTCGCCATCGTCATAATCCATTTCGCCTGTCAGGATCTTCAGCAAAGTGGTCTTACCGCAACCATTGCGGCCCAAAATGGCCACACGCTCCCCTTCCTGAATTTCAAAAGACAGGCCTTCAAGAAGGTTTTCGCCTATGACGAAGAATTTTGTTAAATTACTAACTTGAATATCTATCATAGTTTTTACTCTCCGAATCCGTGTAGAAAATATCGTCGGACAGGATTCCTTTTATCTGTGAGAATACGATACGGGATCTATCAGCAGCCTAGATCCTGCGTGAGCGTCTTCAGTTCTTCCAGAGAATACAGCACATTTAGCGCCTGTAACATGGCGTTTGCGCTCATGTGTTCCGGAAAATCCAACTTTTTCAGCAGAGATAATCTTCTTTCGGTTGCATTAGGGCCGCCGGAAAGACCCAAATCCATCAAATCCTGCTTTGTGATGCAACCGTGAGTTGACACTTCTTCATCTAATATGGTAGCACCGGATGCACGCAATGCAGAAATGATGATTTCCGGACGCATGCCCTCTACACCTAACTTCCCCTCTTTACCAGCGGTAGCTTTGCGACGCTCCTTACCGAAAACATCGGGTGTATAGGCATGTTTCAGATATTGGGCAGGGATGGAGGATTTTAAATGATTACGGATCACAAAGCCTGCTCCGTCTGCATCTGTAAAAATGATAAGTCCCCGCTTTTCAGCAACCTGGCGGAGAATAGCCATTTGTGATTTGTCTTTGAATATTCCAAACCCATTGGTTTCAAAAATCGACGTATCCACAATTTGAGACAGCGTGTTTTTGTCATATCGCCCTTCTACAACGATGGCTTCCTTGATTTTAAGCATGACGGGCCTCCTGTGCAAGCTGCAGGATGAGCATTTCAAGAAGCCGCTGTGGATCATCATAGGAAGTCTTCATCTTGCGATCGGTTTCCAACACCAGGTCCATTGCAGTTTTGAAAAAACCTGCAGAGAATTGGCGCGCGGCGGTCATGGTCTTGCGGGCGGCATAGTCGGATATGCCGCAGAGTTTCATCAGTTCTCCTGCATTACAGCCCCGGTCATACAGCGTTCTTGCGGTGCCGAGACGCCGAAGATAGCTACCAACAGCACCCAATATCACAATCGGCTCTTGCTGCATCTTCAGAAGTTTTTGAAGGGAATCCATTGCTTGGGCATATTCCCGGGCGCCAAGCATGTCCGTCATGCGAAACACCACTGCATCTAAAACGGGTTCGGTAACCGCATCAATGTCGGCTCGGCAGATGGAATCCGCGGCAGAGAAGGCGGCAATTTTCTCAATTTCTCCTTTAAGGGATGTCATCGTACCGTCGGTCAATTCCAGCAGGTACAAGCACAGTTCTGGAGAAATATACTTTCCCTTGGCGGCAAAATGGCGTGTGATCCAGCTGATCAGATCTCGTTGGCTCTGTTTGGTGAATTCCACGATCTCCGCTTTGGATACTGCTTCCCACAGCTTTTTCAGACGCTTATCCGGTTTGAACTCCACTGTTTCATAGACAAAAATCACCGTGCAATATTCCGGAATGTCTGAAAGAATATCGATCATTTTACTGCGGCTATCCTCAGGCAGTTTGAAAATGTCTATATCCTCTACCTGGACCAGCGTCCGTTCTGCCATCATAGGCAGATTTTCTACTGCATCGGAAAAATCCCGCAAATCAAAGTTTTCATGATTGAATCGATGCAGGTTAAAAGATTCTGTCAGCTCATCCAGTATAACCTTATGGAGTTGACCGAGATAGTGCTGCAGGAGGAATACTTCCTCGCCATGAAAAATGTAGAAATTATGAGGCTGCTTGGAGCGGATGGCCGCTTTTAAAACTTGGAGAGAATCCTTCTGCTCTTGCATTACCCTACCTCCTGTACACAATCTTACCGTGCAGATCTGTTCTGTAAATGATGCATCCTGCATCTAATAGACGACCAATGGTTTCTTCTGTGGGGTGACCATACATATTGTCTGCACCCACAGAAATAATGGCGTATTCTGGGCTGGTCATCTCCAACAGGGCCTGTCCTGTGGAGTATTTAGAACCATGATGTCCAACAATCAGTACTTCCAGCTCCGGTAGCGCCACATATCGCATTAATTCCAGTTCGCCTTGGATGCTGCGGTCGCCTGTAATGAGTATATCACAGTTTTCTGTTTGAAACAAGACGCACAGACCACTTTCGTTATCGGAGAGATTGCTTCTGGAGGGGATCAGTGTAATTTGTGCGCCACCAAAGGTGATACACAGATCCTGTAATACTTTTTGTTGTTCCCCTTCGTGCACTTCTTCTATAGACGCTGCTGTTTCAGAGGCATCGACACAGTTGGGCAGATACAGCGTTTCGGCTGGGATCCGCTGAAGCAAATAGAATGCACCTGCCGCATGGTCACTGTCGTAATGGGTTAGGATTAACCCGTCCAGAGAAGAAATGCCCTGACTCAGAAGTGTCTTGGCAGCAATATCGGCGGCTTGGGTATCACTATCTCCGCCGCAATCTACCATAAAGGTTTTACCCTTGCTTTGCAGCAGAATACATTGCCCCTGCCCTACATCTAGCACTGTCACACGGCATTCATCCATCCTGGGCGGTACCCACGACGCGATTAATGCAATGCATAACGTTATGGCAGCACAGCAGGAAGTTGTTATAATTTGCTTGCGTTTCGACAGAAGAAGAATACCAAGCATCAAATAAACCAGTACCAACCACATAATGATATACACACTGTCTGTGTATACAGCTGAAAGTGGAAAGGCGGCAATGCTTTTGGCAGTGAGCAGCACGTAACGAATGGGCCAGGCGAAAATCCAGCCTACAATGCTACCCAAGGGCGACCAAATCAGTGCTACAACAAAGGCCAGCATAACACCGTAGAAGATAAAAGTAATGATCCAGGTGGTTAGCAAATTGGTAATGACACTCACCAAGCTGACCATCTCAAAATAATATGCACAGAGGGGTGTAACGGCAATGGTAGCGCCCACGCTCATGCCCACAGAAACGGCAAAACCAGCGATCAATTTTTTGGGCTTACCTTTGACTCCAGTAAATACTTTGCGTTCCATAATCCATTGCTTAATGGGTTCCGCAAATAAAAGGATGCCAACCATGCACCCGACGGACAGCTGGAATCCCACATTGGTCACCGTCCACGGATTTGCAAGCAACATAACAAGAACCGCAAAACCCAGTGCTGTAGGGGGATCATATTCTTGGTCAAAAAGCAGCGCTACGATCATCAAACTGTGCATCAGGCAGGCGCGCATGATGGATGGAGAGAAACCCGCCACAGCCGCAAAGAAAAACAGAATCGGAATTCCGAGTCCCGCTGCGAGAAAACGCTTTTTGCCAAGTAGCACATACACTACAGAAAACAAAACGGTTACATGAAAACCGGAAACAGCAATGATATGACTGATACCGCTCATCTTAAAGGCTATGTCTGTTTTATAGTCAATACCTTCTGTATCACCGATTAGAAGAGCGATTGCAAAACCGGCGGTATCCGACGAGAATACCTGGTTGAGTGTATTTTTTATGGTTTGCCGTACGAAGGCGGGATAACCATACCAAGGGAGTTTTTCTGCCTTTATGATATCCGGCGTGCGAAATGCCTTTGCGGTGAAAAACGTGCCGTCTGAGGCGTGATAGGACGAGGCTGCACTGCCACCGGGTAAAGTGGATCGAAGCAAAAAGCGGGCGGTAAGTGTATCACCGGGCGAAAGCTTTATCTGTTTGGGAAGGTATATGCGCATACGGTACATTTTATTGTTGAGTTTTCCAACACCTTCAACTACACAGCCATAGTCGCTTTCATAGGAATAATCGGTTGCCGTTAATGTTAAAACATATCGTTTATCATCAGCGGCACGAGGAACAGACAGATATGCTGTTTCAAAAACTGAAAGCCATACAAATCCAATGACGCATCCCAGAAGGCAAACAACAGCGATCCGCAATTTGGGAAAGCGCTTCATCAAGTACAGACAGATTGCCAGAAGAAGAGAAGCAATGCCGGATGCCGCCAAATACCAGCATCCCTGGAGAAAATACATTCCGATTGCGGATGCTACAGCAAAACCGATGGAAAACCACATCAGTTTTCTCACATACATTCCTCCTTCCCTCTTGATGAAAAAGGGCGCCGCCCTTTGCGGCAGCGCCCATAAAGATTAATTCAGTTTGGATGCAACAAAGTCATCCACAAGTGCCAGGGCGTTGTCAACCTTGGTGGGATCCTTGCCACCGCCCATGGCGGAGTCAGGCTTTCCGCCGCCGCTGCCGCCGCAAGCGGTGCAGACGAGCTTCACCAAATCGCCGGCCTTAATACCCTTTGCCACTGCTTCCTTGCCACAGACAGCCAGGAAGGTTACCTTGTCGCCATTGACACTGGCCAAAACAGCTGCAACAGTAGCGTCCTTATCACGGAGCATATCACCCATCTGACGCAGCTTGTTGGCGTCAGCATCAGGCACCATGACGGTCATCACCTTCAAGCCACCGATATTGTGTGCACCAAAGAGGAAACGGTCAACCTCACCGGAGGCTTCCTTGGCCTTGTAGGATTCCACAGCCTTCTTCAGTGCCTTGATCTCCTCTACCTGGGTCTCCAGTTTGGAAGCTAGTTCGGCAGGCTTGGTCTTCAGTACAGCGCAGGCTTCATAGACGCGCTGACGGGTACGCTCCATCTCAGCCAGGGTTTCCTTGCCGGTAATTGCCTCGATACGGCGGACACCGGAAGCAACAGAACCCTCGCTCTCAATCCGGAAGGGGCCAACTTTAGCGGTGTTGTCTAAATGGGTACCGCCGCACAGCTCGATTGACCAACCACCCATATTGACAACACGGACGGTATCGCCATACTTTTCGCTGAACAGAGCGGTTGCTCCCAGCTTCTTAGCCTCGTCGATGGTCATTTCGCGAATATCTACGCCGTAACCTTCCAAAACAGCGGACTGAACAATGGCGTCTACCTTGGTCAGCTCCTCGGGCGTCAGGGCAGAATAGTGAGTAAAGTCGAAACGCAGACGGTCGGGTTCCACCAAGGAACCAGCCTGGTGGACATGATCGCCCAGGACAGAAGTCAGCGCCTTCTGCAGCAGGTGGGTCGCAGAGTGGGCACGCATGATGGCCTTGCGGCGCTCCACGTCAATGGCGGCGCAGACCACATCGTCTACTTTGACAGTGCCAGCATTCAGCTTGCCGTGATGCAGATACTTGCCGGCCTTGTCCTTCTGAACATTGGTGACGGTAAAGCGGCTGTCGCCTACCATGATCACGCCATGGTCAGCTACCTGGCCGCCCATTTCGGCGTAGAAGGGGGTCTTGTCCAAAACGATAATACCGTTTTCGCCGCCGGCGATAGAACCGGTTACTTCGTCACCAACGCAAACGGCCAAAACCTTTGCCTCACAGTTAAACTCAGTGTAACCGACAAACTCGGTGGGGGTGTTGTCCAGTCCCAGATCAATACCGGCCCATGCCAGATCGCCCAGTGCCTTACGGGCTTCACGGGCGCGGATCTTATCCTCTTCACGCTGACGATGGTAGCCATCCATATCGACGGTCATACCCTCGTCTTCTACCATTTCCTCCGTCAGGTCAATGGGGAAACCGTAGGTTGCAGCCAGCAGGAAGGCATCCTCACCAGAGAAGACGGTCTTGCCGGCGGCCTTATGCTCGGCCATCTTGGCATTAAAGATCTGCAT
This sequence comes from Faecousia sp., assembly GCA_045124575.1. GTDB lineage: Bacteria > Bacillota > Clostridia > Oscillospirales > Oscillospiraceae > Faecousia. Next base: position 32,059 of record JBGVMD010000050.1, on the reverse strand, counting down.
GCCAGTGTCGATGGTCTTTGCAAAGTTCTCTTCCTCGATCTTGACGATCTTGACAATATAGTCGCAGCGTTCACGCAGGTAGCTATAATGGGTTTCGTTTTCCCGGACAACAGTTTCCACCACTTCAAACAGGAAGGGCTTGTTGACACCCAGCAGCTTGCCGTGACGGGCGGCGCGGCGCAGCAGACGGCGCAGCACATAGCCACGGCCTTCATTGGAGGGAAGAACGCCGTCGGCGATCATAAAGGTGGATGCACGGATATGGTCGGTAATAACACGCAGAGAAACATCGGTCTTATAACTCTGGCCATAGGATGCGCCGGTAATGCGGGTGACATGGTTGGTGATGTTCATCACGGTGTCCACATCGAAGAGGGAGTTCACATTCTGGCAAACAACAGCTAGACGCTCCAGTCCCATGCCGGTGTCAATGTTCTTCTGCACGAGCTCCGTGTAGTTGCCCTGACCGTCGTTATTGAACTGGGAGAAGACATTGTTCCAGACCTCCATGAAGCGGTCGCAATCACATCCGGGGCGACAGCCGGGCTTGCCGCAGCCGAATTCTTCGCCACGGTCATAGTGGATCTCAGAGCAGGGACCGCAGGGTCCGGAGCCGTGCTCCCAGAAGTTATCTTTCTTGCCCAGGCGGGTCATGTGCTCTTCGGGCACACCGATGACCTTGGTCCAGATGTTCCAAGCCTCATCATCATTTTCGTAGACGGTGGGATACATCCGCTCGGGCTCCAGGCCAACCCATTCAGGGCTAGTCAGGAATTCCCAGCTCCACTTCAGGGACTCTTCCTTGAAGTAGTTGCCGAAGGAGAAGTTGCCCAGCATCTCAAAATAGGTGCCGTGACGGGCGGTTTTGCCGATGTTTTCAATGTCACCGGTACGGATGCACTTCTGGCAGGTGCAGACTCTTCTGCGGGGAGGCTCCACTTCGCCGGTGAAATAAGGCTTCATGGGAGCCATGCCGGAATTAATCAGCAGCAGGGACTTGTCGTTCTGGGGAATCAGAGAAAAGCTGGGTAGGCGCAGATGGTTCTTACTTTCAAAGAACTTCAGGAACATCTCGCGCAGTTCATTTACGCCATAGGGTTTATGAGCCATTGGGAATTACCTCCAAAATATAATACTAAAAAATAAACGTCGCCCCTAAATGATAGGGGCGACGAAAATCGCGGTACCACCCTAATTCGCCTGTACAAAGTACAAAGCATCTTAGATGCTCTATAACGGGAGCACCCGTCCCGGTCATCCCGGGCGACGCAAAAAGTGGCTTGCAAAGGTTCCGCCTAAGGGCTTTCACCGCTCCCCTCTCGCTAAAGGTTTCCTCTTTGCTTGGCTTTCGCATGGTCTTTGTGCTATATTCTCAAGTATTTTACCACATTTTGCGCGAATGTCAACGGGTTTTCCGCAGAAAATGCAGAATATTCTCTTAGTACAGATACGGGACGATCAACTCATAGCATTTGTAGATCATTAGACCACTCCATATGCAGAGCGAAAGGATCTTCAATGTGCTAGGTCCTTCCATCAGATTAACAATGCCGAATAGAACATTTCCTGCAGCAATGCACGCCCAGAAAATTGTCAAAGAACAATCTACCGCTTCGCTGAATTTGGGGATCAACATAAAAAATCCAGCAATGAGCAGACAAATTGCCAGCAAAGTCAAAAATGTTTTCATGTTAGTTTCCCTTTCAAAAACGTGATGCAACTTGTAGGGGACGAACAATCGTCCCCCTACGATGTTAAATGTTTTCCTCAAGCCATTGCTTCATGGCAAAACGGCCTTCTTCAGACATGGGAAAGGTATTCTCCCCTTCCATTTCGCTCTTTTCGTAGCAAAAGGGGCCGTGCCAAAACTGAGCGGTGATGGAAGATGCTTCGAAGTCCACTTCCTTGGCGGTAAGCATCACAATATTGGGCTTTGCCCGGAAGCGAAACTCTCCGCAGGATCCTGTAAAGATGTTGTTTGCATCAAACCAATGAAGGACAGGAATAAAGATTTCTTTCTTCATCAGTCGGCCATCAGCTCTTCCATTTCATCAAGTAGCTTGCCGAAGAGCTCCAAAGCCTGATTGACCGGCTCGGGACTGTTCATATCCACACCAGCACCCTTCAGCAGGTCGATAGGGCTCTTGCTGCAACCACCGGACAGGAAGCCCAGGTAGTCATTCAACTCCTTCTCGCCGCCGTCCAAAACCTTACGGGACAGAGCAATGGCAGCAGAATAGCCGGTGGCATACTGGAAGACATAGTAGTTATAGTAGAAGTGAGGAATTCTTGCCCATTCTACAGCGATGTTGTCATCGACCACCATGTCGGGGCCGTAGTAAAGCTCGTTCAGACGCTTATACTCAGAGTTCAGCGCATCAGCGGTCAGGCTCTTGCCCTCGGCTACCATACGACCAATATTCAGTTCGAATTCAGCGAACATGGTCTGGCGGTAGATGGTGCCCTTAAACTGATCCAAATAGTGGTTAATGAGGTAGGCGCGCTCCTTCTTGTCGGTGGTCTTAGCCAGCAGATTTTCCATCAACAGAGCCTCGTTGAAGGTGGAAGCAACTTCAGCCACAAAGATAACATAATTTGCGTCCACAGGGTTCTGGTGCTTGTTAGACAGGTAGGAGTGCATGGCGTGACCCATTTCATGAGCCAGGGTGAACTGGTTGTCCAGGGTGCCAATGTAGTTAAGCAGCACATAGGGATGAACCTTGGCACCGGCAGAATAAGCGCCACCACGCTTGCCCTCGTTGGTGAAAACGTCGATCCAACGGTTCTCAAAAGCGTGCTTCAGCACCGCACGGTACTCTTCGCCCAGGGGCGCGCAGGCTTCGTACACAGTCTGCTTCGCCTCTTCGATGGGGATGTATTTATCCACATCGTTCAACAGAGGCACATACACATCGTAGAAGTGCAGTTCGTCCACACCCAGCAGCTTCTTACGAAGACGCACATAGCGGTGCATTTTGTCCAGATTTTGGTGTACGGCCTCAATTAGGTTCAGATACACGGAAGTAGGAACATTGGTGCGGGTGAGGGCAGCTTCAAAGGCGTTGTTGTATTTCCGGGTCTCGGCAAAGAACTTCAGCTGCTTATTCTGAGCATTCAGCAGGCCCGCAGCGGTATTTTTGTAGTCGTTAAAGCTACCATAAAGGCTCTCATATGCGCTTTTACGCAGCACTCTGTCGGCGCTCTCTTCCAGAGAAACGAAAGTGCCCTGACGAACGGGATGGGTCTTACCCTCAGCATCCACTGCATCAGCAAACTTAATGTCTGCATTAGCAAACATAGAGTAGATATTGCTGGGGGCACCGGACATTTCGCCAGCGGCTGCAAGCAAGCGCTCTTCCACAGCAGACAGGGTATGCTCCTTCATCCGGCGAACATTGGTCAGATAGCGGCGATAACGCTCCAATTCGGGCTTTTCGGCGTAGAAACGCTCCAAGTCCTCATCAGAAATCGCCATAATTTCCGGAGTTGCAAAGCTGCATGCGGAACTAATCTTCACAAGGCAACTGCGGAATTTGCCATTCATGGCCTGATAGACGGAGTTACGGGTATCTTCGTCAGCCTTACGCATACAATAGTTTGCAATATTGCTAATGCGTTCGCCGGCCATTTCATCGGTATATAGGAAGTTATAAAGGCCTTCGGCGGTGTTCAGTTTGCCGGCAAAGGAAGCGCACTGCTCCCCTTCTTCCATCATTTTGGCCAGGTCTTCTTCCCAGGCTGCATTGGACGGATACAAATCCTCAGTAGCCCATGTATGTTCTACCGGGATTTCGGAACGCTTCAGGATTTTTCTGTTTTCAGACATATTGTTACCTCCAATTTTTGTTAGGGATTAAATACATATTGATCAAGTCGATGGAATGCTTCCTGTATACGGCTCAGCGGCAGTGCCAGATTTATGCGGATATGATACGGTCCATGGAACATGCGACCATCCTGCCAGTAAACACCCACATTCCAGCCCGCTTGGAGAAGATCATCCATATTACTGCCAGTCTGCTTGCACCATTCTTCACAGTCCAGGAACAGCATATAGGTTCCCTGAGGACGGCTTAGGGTAACTCCTTTGAAGTGTTTTTCGATATAATCGCAGGCAAAATCCACATTTTTGGTCAAAACATCCCGCAACTGACGCAACCACAGGTTGCCTTCCTCACTATATGCACCAATGAGGGCGTGCATGGACAGCACATTCATGCTGTTATAATGGCACAAACCACTTTCTTTGCGGCAGCGGTCCCGCAGCCAAGGGTTATAGATAATATGATAGCTGCCGATGAGTCCTGCCAGATTAAAGGTTTTCGACGGCGCGTACAATGCAACGGTACGCATCTTTGCATCTTCGCTGATGGATTGGGTCGGAATGTGCTGATTGTCATCCAGCAGAAGATCGCTCCAGATCTCATCGGAAATAACCCAAACATCATGCTTTTGATATAGCTCCATGGCCTTGCGGATTTCCCATTCCTCCCAAACACGGCCGGTGGGATTATGGGGTGAGCAGAAAATTGCGGCATGGATCTTATGCTCTATCAGTTTTTTCTCCATGTCCTCAAAGTCCATGCGCCAAATGCCCTGCTCATCCTGCTTCAGCGGGGAATGGATAATATCATAGCCATTGTCTTTCAGACTAAAGGTGAAGCCAATATAGGTGGGAGAATGAAGCAGCACTTTATCTCCCTTGGAACACAGCACATTCAGTGCAGAAACCACACCGCCTAACACTCCGTTTTCATATCCAATGTGATCCTGCTGGAGTCCCTGTACCCGATTGTGCTCCTGTTGCCAGTTAATGATAGCCTGATAATAAGAATCTCTTGGCATGAAATAGCCAAAAGTAGGATGATGCAGACGGTCTGTAATTGCCTGCTGGATGCTGGGTACAACAGCAAAATTCATGTCGGCCACCCACATGGGAATGATGTCAAAACCTTCCTTTGGTGCAGGGAACATTCCGTTTTCGCCAATGGCGTCCACTGCCATGGCGTCTTTGCCTTGACGTTCCAAAATAGAGGTGAAATCGAACTGCATCGTATTCTCTCCTTTATTTTTGTGATAAATAGTGTACAACATTGTGGGCTGCCACATTACCCTCCCCTGCTGCCTTGACATACTGATAAGGCCTACCAGTGCAATCACCAGCGGCAAAGAAACCGGGCAGATTGGCACAACAATTGCGGTCAACAACCACATGACCGTTCTCAGTTTCCAGCCCTGCAACCAAGGCGGAAGGCGTGACGGCTGCCTTTAAGAAGAACAAGCCGTCCACCGGTACGGTAGCATCATCAAATTGCACAGCTTCCACACGATGGGTACCTATGATCGCTCTGGGGATTTTGGGGAACACTTCAATGTTTTCGCCGGTCAGCGTCGAATCCCTGTAAATGGGAATGAAATACACCTTTTCTGCAAGGTTGGCAAGATATGCTGCTTCATGCTCAAACTCTGCAGAGGTGCAAATCACAGCGATTCTCTTTCCACGGTAGAGCATTCCGTCGCATGTGGCACAGTAACTGACGCCTGCACCCAATAGTTCCAGTTCGCCGGGGATGGGCTTGACGGCCTCCACGCCAGTGGCGAGGATGACCGTTGTGGCTTCAAACATTTCCTGGTCACAAAGGATAGCATAATAGTCCCCCATGTGACAGACAGTGGTAACCGTTTTTTCCGTAATAGAAATATCGGCTTCTTGAATTTGGCGGGAAAAATACAGCGCCATATCCTCTCCGCTAACATTAGAAAGGCCGGGATAATTGGAAATTCGTTCTGCCTTGCGGATTTTTTGTGACAGCTTACAAGAGCCAAACCACAGAAATTTTTTGTTGAGAGCCTTTAAGGTCAGGGCCGCAGAAATACCCGCTGGTCCTGTACCGATGATGGCGCAGTCGTAGCGAACAGGGGTTTCAAACATAGTACAAGTATCCTTTTTATTTTTTCAGATCAGCAGCAATGATGCGCTTCATGGCCTCAATACCAACACGGATCGCACCGGAGGTATCCTCGCTCATGGGCATGAACAGGCCTGCTTTTTCCCGCTCCTGATTCCATACAGCATGGAAGCAGCTGCCACAGCGAACACCCAAAGCGGAGGCGACGACAAATAGCGCGGCAGACTCCATCTCACTGGCCTTCACACCCAGGCGTTTCCAGCTCTCCCACTTCTGCAGGAGGTCATAGTATACAGGACTTCTTTCAGGGCTGTGCTGGCCGTAGAAAGCATCCTTACACTGGACAACACCGGTGTGGGTGTTGAAGCCCATGTCCTCACTGGCAGCCTTCAGCGCCGCTGTAACATCAAAGTCTGCTACAGCGGGGAATTCAATAGGCGCATACTCCAACGAAGTATGTTCATAGCGGATCGCTCCGGTGGCAACCACCACATCACCGGGCATCACATTTAGGTCGATACCACCACAGGTGCCAATGCGGATGAAAGTATCTGCACCAATGGCAGCCAGCTCCTCCATGGCGATGGAAGCGGAAGGACCGCCAATACCGGTGGAACAAACGGTAACCTTTTGGCCCAACAGCTCGCCGTTCCAAATGTTATACTCTCGGTTCATTCCCAAATGGGTAGGATTGTCGAAATGGGCTGCGATAGACTCACAACGGCCGGGATCACCAGGCAGGAACACGTAGCGACCTACATCGCCTTCTTTACAGCGAATATGAAACTGTACACCGATATCTTGCATAAATTCACCTTTTCCTTTTGCAGTTTATTTAGAGATTTTATCACATTAATACAAAAAAAGCAAGCTAGACTCTATAAGAAAAGCGTGCACTGTTTAAGCAGCGCACGCTTTCTCGTTAGTCAATTTCTTCAGGAACACCCTCATCAAACGGAATGTCGTCCATATTCATCTGTTCAGGCTGTCCGCCACGCATAGAGGCCCACTGTTCCTTGGTGATCAGGATCTCTCGGGGTTTACTTCCCTGGAAAGGACCAACAATTCCCTTCTCCTCCATTTCATCCACGATGCGGGCTGCGCGGGCATAGCCCAACTTCAGTCGACGCTGCAGCATGGACACGGAAGCCTGATTTGTTTCCAGGATTACATCCACTGCTGCAGGAAGCATATCGTCGCCTTCCAGCTCGCTGTCATTGGCCTCTGGTGCGGCTGCAGAACCACCCTTACCGGTGGATGTGCCGGCTTGGCTAGCACGCTTTTCGATGTCAGCCATGATGGAATTATCATAGTCAACATTGAAGTTCTCTTTCACAAAGGTCGTAACAGCTTCCACCTCTGCATCACTGACAAAGCATCCCTGAACGCGCATGGGTTTGCCGCTACCAATGGGCGCAAAGAGCATGTCGCCCTTACCAACCAACTTCTCGGCACCCATGGTGTCAAGAATGATGCGGGATTCCATGGCGGAGGCAACGGAGAATGCGATTCTGGAAGGGATATTGGCCTTCATCAAACCGGTGATGACGTCTGCAGAAGGACGCTGGGTGGCAATCACCAAATGAATACCGGAAGCACGGCCCATCTGTGCGATACGGCAAATGGATTCTTCCACTTCTTTAGCTGCTACCATCATCAGGTCCGCCAATTCGTCGATAATAACCACGACCTGAGGAAGTTTCGCGCCCTCCCCTTCTGTCTCGACGATGGCATTAAAGGATTCCAGGTCACGAACGCCGGCATCACTCATAGCCTTGTAACGGCGCATCATTTCTGTAACCGCCCACTGCAGTGAGCCTGCAGCCTTCTTGGGATCGGTAACCACGGGAATGAGCAGATGCGGAATGGAATTGTAAATGCCTAGTTCCACCATTTTGGGGTCGATCATAATGAGCTTCACATCATCGGGACTGGCCTTATAGAGCAGAGAAATGATTATGGAGTTCATGCACACGGATTTACCGGAACCAGTGGTACCTGCAATCAGCATATGGGGAAGCTTGGCAATGTTTCCGGTAATGCAATTACCGCCTATGTCCTTGCCCACAGAGAAAGTCGTTTTCGACTTGGCGTTGCGGAACTCGTTGGAGTCGATGACATCACGCAAGGAAACAGGAGAAACTGCCCGGTTGGGTACCTCAATGCCCACAACAGAAATCTTGCCGGGTACGGCGGCGATACGAACGCCGGAGGCGCCAATACTCAGTGCAATATCATCGGCAATGGTTGTCAGCTTGTTGAGACGTACGCCCTTGTCCAACTCCACTTCATACCGGGTGACACTGGGGCCGCGGGTAACGTTAATGATGCGGGCTTCAATCTTGAAGCTGGCCAGGGTTTCATTGAGGCGCTTGGTATTCTCCCGCATTTCTGCCGTTCCGTCCACAGCGTTGCCGGAAGAACTCTTCAGTAAATCAATGGGCGGGAAGCGATATTCGGGTTTTGCGACGATTTCATTCTGTGCAATTTCCTCTGCTACCATGGCTGCAGATTCAGCAGCTTCTTTTGCCGTCACCTTCTGTTTGGCCTCTGCCGCATCAGCAGCCGTGGGAAGCGGCATCTCAGGAAGTTCGTCCATATCCAGCTCCGGCATATTCTGAGGCAGGTTTTCTGTCAGTTCCTTTTTGGGAGGAGAAACAGTGGGAGGGGTGAAGATGGAGTCATCCACTTGAGGAATGTTTTTGCTTTTTTCCATCGCCACAGGCTGAGGATCCTGGTCGATCTGACGCAAAAGGTCCTCCGCACGAGCCATTGTTTTCTTGGGCGGTTTGGACGGTGTCAATATCACGGTTTCAGGAACCGGTGGCAGCTCCACCACTTCCAATTCCATCAGCGCCTCTTCTTTTTGGCGGCGCTTTTTTTCCAAATGGTCGATTCGTTTATTTGCAATATGATTAACCACTACAGCAGCGGGCTCTTGGGATTGTTTTTCTTCCTCCCACTGTGCTCTGGGACGATTCTGAATGGCGCGGGCAATGCTGGGAATGGTAATGTTGAAGGTGGCCATCAATGTCAATAGCCCAGCAAAGACAAGAATGATGAGGGTGAGGATCTCGTTGAAAATCCACAGCATCAGCTCGGTCAGACCGCCGCAAATCAGGCCCCCGGTGGTTCCGTTGACACCGCCGCGGAAAATATCCTTGACCCACTGAAATCCGGTGCCCAGGACATAATCATGCTGGAAGTAATAGATTCCCCACCAATGGGCAATGCATCCAAAGCAGAGCATGAAAACCCCCAGGCAAATGCTGCGCATCAAAATGGGCTTTTTGCCGGAGAAAGCGTGAATATAGAACATCAGCAAAAAACCGGGAATTGCCATATAAAATGCCGCTTCTCCAAACAAGCCACGCACCACATTGTACAGGCCTCTGAAGAACCAGGTAGACTCATTGGTACCGGGATCCTCCATCCAAGTAATCAGGAATAACAGGAACAATACACCGAAAACCATGGACGTAATGATCCGAACGGGAATTTTCTGCTTCTCCTTCTTTTCCTGGATCTCCAACTGTTCATATTTTTTTGCCTTTTCAGTGGGAACCTGTTTTTTGCCACGGGAACCATTGTGGTTCGTGGTTGCAGGTACCTTTGATTGTGTCTGTTTCTTTTCTGCCATTATGTAGCCTCCCATTAAACCATAAGGTATAAAATAAAGCTGACCAGGCCCAGTCCCCAGCCATAAAAGGCAAAGCCGGAAAAACCGGTCTTTACCGATAAAAATCGCATCAATAAAATTGCGCCAATGCCGCCGCCAAAGGATGCAGCAGCTGCCATCATACAGCCAATGAAACGCATAAGTGAGAATCCTGCAAATCCAGCAGCAAAAATACTGACAAAATCAACCAGCATTCGTTCCGCCAACATCATTCCGGATATCAAGAGGATGAGATCAAGGATATAGCGCCTGTCGCATTTCAGCAGCAACCCCAACGCCAGCATCAGACCAACACCGGAAACCCCGGGGATGATGCTGCATCCGGCGCATACGCCAAGCATCAGACCCTCCAAAGGTGACATGGATCCTGTCTTCCGGTCTCCACCGGGCACATAGTCCGGCAAGTAGATGAGAATTGCGCCGCAGATCAGCAATGTGGCCAGCCACAGCAGATTGGCGCCGTTTCGGAATAAAAATGCGGAACAAATTGATCCGATGAGCGTCGGAACGACCGCCATAAGGGTCAACCGGCTATCTAGAACAGCATCTATATCCGGCGGCCGTTTTCTCTGTCTTGGTGGTAAGGCAACCAGTCGAACCTCATGCCAGATGTGGTTTAACCGCTGCCAGTACAGCAGCACAACGGCTGCCAGCGCCCCTGCATGGACAAAAAACCGTAAAATAGGCCAGGTGCTATCAAAGCGTAGGAGCATCGGAAAAAGGGCTTGATGGGCGGAAGCAGAAACCGGCGTAAACTCGGAAAACCCCGCGATGAAACCGTAAAAAAGATACAGCAGCAAATGGTTGTTCATCCGCTTCCCCCCTCCCCTAAAAACTCCGTATATTATAGCATACGGAGCAAGGGATTTCCACCCCAATGAGGAAATTATTTCTTGTTTTTCTTCTTGTCGGCGTCGATCATTTTGTGAAGAGCTGCCAGTGCATCACTAAGGCCACCCAATTTATCAATCAGTCCGGAGGCAACTGCCTCCTTGCCGTAGAGGATGGTTCCTACATCCGTGGCAATCTCCCCGGTGGCCATCATATAGTGCTCGAACTTTTCCCGGGAAATACGGGAATTGGCAGTGACAAAATCGGCGATCTGCTCCTGAATGCGTTGGAAATAGCGGAATGTTTGTGGAGCACCCACGACGAGGCCGGTCATTCGTACAGGATGGACGGTCATGCTGGCTGTGGGCGTAATGAAAGATTTCTTTGTGCACACGGCTAGAGGGATGCCAATGGAGTGACCACCACCCAGCACCAGGGATACGGTAGGCTTTTTCATACCTGCGATCATTTCCGAAATGGCCAGTCCTGCCTCAATGTCACCACCGACTGTGTTCAAAAGAAGCAGCAGACCATCTACATCGTCACTTTCCTCTATCCCGGCCAATAGCGGCAGAATGTGCTCATATTTGGTGGTCTTGACGGTTTCTGGTGCCACCTGATGCCCCTCTACCTGACCGATGATGGTCAATGTGTATATGGTTCCTTTGTCGGATTTTGTGACATCGGAACCCAGCTCTGTTACCTGCTTGCGTTCCTGTTCCTTCATATCTGCATTTTGCTGCGCTGCCATATATTGCCTCCTATAATCTTTTTTCATAGGATAACCAGTCCATGTGCAGATAATTCATACTTGCTTTTGAAGAGATGCTATCGTATAATAAAAAGAAAAAAGAAAGGATAGATTCCGATGTACGAGTATAAAACTTTCGGCACCTGCTCTCAGCGCATTCTCTTTGACATTGAGGACGGCAAGGTGAAAAATGTACAGTTTATCGGCGGCTGCAACGGCAACCTAAAGGGTATCGCATCTCTGGTAGAGGGCATGGATGTCAACGACATCATTGCCCGTTTGGAGGGCACTACCTGCGGTGGAAAGCCTACCTCCTGCCCCGATCAGCTGGCACGCGCTCTGAAGCAGGCTGTTGGTGCTTAAGTGAATCATAAAACGAGGCACTTCCAAGCGGAAGTGCCTCGTTACTTTCATGACATCGCTTCTTTAGATTGCTGCTTACAGATGGTACGATAATAGAGGATTCCGACAACGGTAAGTACCATGGTAATACCAAGCATGATCAAAGATAGAATGTAATTCTCCTGACCTGCCGCTGCTCCGGTGGCAGTGGAGGTAATCAAGGAAGGAATACGGCCGATGGCTACAATCAGAAGCCACTGTTTTACGGTCAGTTTTGTGAGTCCTGCAAAATAGCTGAGGAAGTCCTTGGGGGTACCGGGGATCAGCATCAGCAGGAAGGCAATCGTCTTTGTTTTTTGGGGGTTTTTCAAAAAGGAAAATTCCAAGATTTTCTCCGGCGAAAAGAAAACTTCTACCAATTTGACGCCAAATCTTCGCACCAAACCAAAAACCAGCCAGCTTCCAAGAATAAAACCGGCCAAGCTCAGAAGTGTCCCTTCCCAAAAACCGAACGCATAACCGGCCGCCAATTCAATGGGCTCACCGGGGATAAACGCCACAACCACCTGCAAGACCACCATGCCTATAAAAATGATTCTTCCGCCAATGCCGTAAGAATCTACCAGTTCCTGAAACTGTGCAGGTTCTTCAGCCAAATGAACCATGGGAACGCCAATAAAATATCCCACTGTGGCGCTAAACAGCAAGAAGATCACGATTGCTATGATGGCAACACTTTGTTTATGTTTTTCTGTCAAATGACTCACACCCCCTCTATCTTCATAATATCATATTTTGATTGAAAGTACATTAACTTTTTATAAAGAAAAACCTCCCGAATGGGGAGGTTTTTATGATTTAGTTTTTCGTTTTTCGTTTTTCCTTCGAGAAAGGAGACTATCCCACATTTTCTTTAAGAAAGACGGTTCATTGGCGGGCGAAATAACATCCTTTAAAGGTTCATCCAACCGCCAAAGCAATTCGAGTTCTTCCAAAGACAATATAAAATGTGGTGCTTCAAAGTCGAATTCTGAATCGGCCATAGGCCAGAAAGAGGCACCGCCGCAGTAGATACGTTCGCTTCCCAAACGGGTAATTCGACCGAAAACCACATATTTGCCGGAATAATTGAGCCGATCATAAACATCATAGGGCATCAGTTCATCAGGCGCTTCCACATCCAAGCCAAATTGCGCCCAAAAAGGACGCAGTTCGGGACAGTCTAAGTCAACACACTCATAGAAATTCCGACAATAAGCGCATCTACAATGCTCCGCCGCGGAAGCGGCGGAGTATTCCATAGTACGGGCCATGTCGATATCAAATTCCCAATCGTCGATTTGGAAGATCATGGATTTATTCCTTAACAGTGTTCAGAATCAGGCGGACAAGTTCATCCTTGCCATTTCCCTTTTCTGCAGAGAACGGGATAATAACCGTGCCCTCCGGCAATTCCAAATCATTACGGATGGTAACTAGATTCGGTTCCAGCTCGCTCTTTTTCAGCTTGTCCATCTTATTGGCCACAACAACAAAGGGACAGCCACTGTCAATAAACCAACGTGCCATGGTGATGTCGTTGTTGGTAGGAGCATGACGGTAATCAACGATCAATACGCCCAAATCAATGCGACCTGCGGCAAAGTAATCTTCCATCAACTTGCCCCAACGTTCCTTTTCAGATTGGGAGACCTTGGCATAGCCATAGCCGGGCAGGTCTACAAAGTAGGCCTTTTTGTCCACCGTGAAATAGTTAACATGAATGGTTTTTCCTGGCTTTTCGCCGACACGGGCAAAATTTTTGCGGTTTAGAATTCGGTTAATGACGGATGACTTGCCAACATTAGACTTGCCTGCAAAAGCAATCTCCGGGAGGCGGATCTTCGGAAAGTCCTTGGGAGCAGCCGCAGAAATCAAAAATTCAACATTGTTAAAATTCATACATCCCTCACTGCCGGATGCTAGGCTTCCGGCTTCTTGTCTTTATATTCTCGGGAATGTCCGACAGAATGGGCGCACTGACGGTGCCACTGTGAACCAGCGCAGTTTCCAAAACGGTATCCACGGTGCGGGCAGCGACAAAATTCAGACTGTGGCGTACCGTCTGGTCGATTTCCTCCAAATCCCTCAGATTATCCTGGGGAATAATCACGGTGGAAATGCCATGACGAAGTGCTGCCATGGTCTTTTCCTTCAAACCGCCGATCTGCATCACTCGTCCACGTAGAGAGATCTCTCCCGTCATAGCCACATCACGACGCACAGGTGTATTGGTCAGCGCGGAAACAATGGCGGTACACACAGTCACACCGGCAGATGGGCCATCCTTTGGCACGGCACCCTCAGGGAAATGAACATGAATGTCCTTGGTTTTGTAGAAATCGGGGGCAACTCCCAGTTGCGGGGCGTTGGCACGAATATAGCTGAGGGCCGCATGGGCGGATTCTTTCATCACATCGCCCAGATTGCCGGTCAGTTCCAGCTTTCCGGAGCCATCCATCACATTGACTTCTACTTCCAGAGTCTCCCCGCCCACGCTGGTCCAGGCAAGGCCGGTAACCAGACCTATCTCATCCTTGCTGGGCATACGATCCGGAAGGAACTTACGTACGCCCAGAAGCTGTTCCAGATCGCTGCTTGTAACGGAGATTTTCTTCACTTCCCCGTCCAGCAGTTTCCGATCCGCTTTCCGACACAACTGAGCAAAACAACGTTCCAGATTACGAACACCGGATTCTCGCGTGTAGCAGCGGATGATCTCACGAATTGCATCGTCGGAAACCTTGAGTTGCGTCTTTTTGATGCCGTGCTTTGCCATCTGTTTGGGCAACAGATGGTTTTTCGCGATCATCAGCTTTTCTTCATCGGTATAAGAACCAAGCTCGATTACTTCCATTCGGTCCAGCAGCGGACGGGGCACCGTGTCAAGCGTGTTGGCTGTGGTGACGAACATTACTTCGCTCAGATCAAAGGGAATCTCTACATAGTGGTCCCGGTAGGTATTGTTCTGTTCTGCATCCAAAATCTCCAACAGTGCTGCACTGGGATCTCCACGGTGGTCGCTGCCCAGCTTATCGATTTCATCCAGGAGCAACAGTGGGTTGCGGCTGCCTGCCTGCGTCATGGCCGCAAGAATTCGACCGGGCATGGCGCCAACATAAGTTTTTCTATGGCCCCGGATTTCTGCTTCGTCGTGAACACCACCCAAAGCGATACGAGCCATCTTTCGGTTTAGACTACGGGCAATGGAATAGGCAATAGACGTCTTACCCACACCAGGAGGGCCAACCAGACACAAAATCTGAGGGGGCATTTCCGGCGCCATCTGCCGCACGGCAATGGTCTCCAAAATGCGCTCCTTCACCTTTTCCATGCCAAAATGATCTTTTTCCAGCACCTTTTGGACTTGGGCTACATCCACCCGTTCCTTAGTGTGGTTGTTCCACGGAAGTTCCAGAACGGTATCTAGATAATTGCGAAGGACAGACGCCTCAGCAGAGCCAAAAGCCTGCTTTTTCAGACGGTCTACATCCTTCAGAAGTTTTTCTTTGTGTTCGTCCGCCAGCGAAAGCATAGAGATCTTACGGCGGTAATCCTCAAATTCCGCCTGATCATCCCCTTCTCCCAATTCCTCGCGAATCACACGCATTTGCTCACGCAGATAATAGTCTTTTTGGTTGCGGTCAATGCTGGCATGGGTTTTTTCCTGAATGTCTGCCTCCAGGCGCAGCATGTCAATCTCTCGATGCAGCAAACGGATGGTCTGCTCCAAACGACGAACCGGATTCAACTGGCAGAGAAGCTTTGCTTTGTCCTGATAATCCATGCCGGAATTCTGCGCAATGGCGTCGGCGATATAGCCTACGTTATTTGAGGACATCATCCGCAGCTGTACAGCCTGTGCGGGCTGTTCAGACAGCTCACAGTAGATGCCGTAGAGCATATTGGCCTCTCGGCAGAGTGCGTGATTTCTCACCGTGTCAGTTGCCTGGCCTTCGGCAACAGCTTCTACCAGACCGGAAAAATAGGGTTCGGCCTGTTCTAGCTCTGCAATACGGGCACGGCACAATCCGGTGACCAATACACGAAGATTTTCGTTTTGTGTCTTAAGAACCTGCTTGACCTTGACAACTGTACCAATAGGATACAGACCACCGAGTTTGGGGGAATCCTCTATCAGATCCTTCTGAGGTACCAGCATCAAGTGCTGATCAGCTTTCATGGCAACTTCCAGCGCTTTCAGCGACTGGGGTCTGCCTATATCAAAATGAACGGTTTGGTCGGGAAACACTGCCAGGCCACGAAGTGCCAGAATCGGCAATATTCCGGAGTACAATTTCTCGTCCATGTTTTCACCTACTTTCTAAATGCCAAGAAAAGGGGTAGTCGCCTACCCCCTTCCAAATGCTTATGATACTCCCAGCTGTTGTCTGGGATTGGTCTCATCACGGATGATTTGAGGTGCATCACCATCGACGGTCTTGTCCGTAATAATGACCTTGCGGATGGACAGATCCGAAGGAATACGGAACATAATGTCGGTCATCACCTTTTCCATCACAGCGCGAAGGCCTCTTGCACCGATCTGACGATCCAATGCCTTCTGCGCGATGGCATCCAGTGCTTCGTACGTGATTTCCAGTTCCACCCGATCCAGTTCAAGAAGTTTCTGATACTGTTTCACCAGTGCGTTCTTGGGTTCCCGCAAGATGCGCACCAAGTCTTCCTTCTTCAGGCTTTCCATGCTGGTGATCACCGGCAATCTGCCTACTAACTCAGGAATTATGCCAAATTTCAGCAGATCATGGGGCTGAACCTGGGACAGGATCTTGCCTACATCACGGCTCTTGCGGCTTTCCACCACAGCACCAAATCCAAGCGCGGATTTTTCAGTACGCTGCTCAATGATCTTGTCCAGACCATCAAATGCGCCACCACAGATGAAGAGAATATTCGAAGTGTCCATCTGAATCAGTTCCTGCTGGGGGTGCTTTCTGCCACCCTGAGGCGGCACACCGGCCACAGTGCCTTCCAGGATTTTCAGCAAGGCTTGCTGAACACCCTCGCCGGATACATCGCGGGTGATGGAAGTGTTTTCACTCTTGCGAGCGATTTTATCCATCTCGTCGATATAAATAATGCCGTGCTCCGCAGCTTCCACATCATAATCCGCTGCCTGCAACAGACGAACCAGAATATTCTCCACGTCGTCGCCCACGTAGCCGGCTTCCGTCAGGGTAGTTGCATCGGCAATGGCAAAAGGAACATTGAGGATCTTGGCCAGGGTCTGGGCAAAGAGGGTTTTGCCACTACCGGTGGGACCAATCAGCAGAATATTACTCTTCTGCAGTTCCACATCGGAATCCTGCGCAAAATAGATACGCTTGTAATGGTTATACACTGCAACAGAAAGCGCAATTTTAGCATCTTCCTGGCCGATGATATAACCGTCCATGTACTGCTTGATCTCCATAGGAGTCGGCAGCCGATCCGGTGCCTGAACACCCTGGGTATCCTCCTGCAGCAGTTCACAGCAGGTTTGGACACAATCACTGCAGATGTAGACCCCGGGGCCGGCGATCAGCCGGGCCTGGGACTCATGCTTGCCGCAGAAACTACAGCAAATCTGCTTTTCTTCCGTTGTCGCCATGAAATGTTACCGCCTTTCCGGAGGATCAGTGGCGTTCGATAACGCGATCGATCAGGCCGAAGGAAAGTGCCTCCTGTGCCGTCATGAAGTTGTCGCGCTCACAGGCGGCGGTGATCTCTTCCACACTCTTGCCGGTGTTCTCGGCCAGAATATGATTCATCCGCTCCTTAATGGTCTGGAGTCTCTTCATGTGAATCGCCATATCGGTGATCTGTCCCTGGGTACCGGCGGAGGGCTGATGGATCATGATCTCCGCGTTGGGCAGAGCCATACGCTTACCCTTAGCACCTGCCGACAGCAGGAAAGCGCCCATAGACGCAGCCATGCCCACACAAATGGTGGCAACATCACACTTGATGTACTGCATGGTGTCGTAGATAGCCATACCGGCAGTTACGGAACCGCCGGGGCTATTGATATAAAACTGAATATCCCGGTCCGGGTCCTGGGCCTCCAGATACAGAAGCTGTGCCACGATCAAGGAGGCGGTGGTGTCATTAACTTCCTCGGACAGGAAAATGATTCGATCGTTCAGCAGACGGGAAAAAATATCGTAGCTGCGTTCGCCGCGGCTGGTCTGCTCAACGACATAGGGAATGAAACTCATGGTTATGTCTCCTTTCATAGGGTTTGAAACATTCTAACCATTTGCCCCGTGGCTTATTCCAAATTTTGCTTACTCAGCCTTGGGTGCCACAGCGACAGCGTTATCAACGATGACCTTAACGGCCTTGCGGGTTTCCAGATTGGTACGGATCTCCTCCAGAGAAACCATGGTCTTAACCTTCTCCAGCTCCAGAGAGTACTTCTCTGCCAGTGCATCGTACTCAGCGGCGATGTCCTCATCGGTAACGGTCAGGCCTTCGACCTCAAAAATCTTTGCCAGGGTCAGATCAATCTTGGCCTGCTTCTCAGCAGCGGGACGGAAGGCATTACGCATGGTGTTCATGTCGCCGCCCATCATCTTGGCATAAGCCTCCACGGAGTAGCCGCTCATCTGCAGCTGGTAGGCAAAACGCTCCATCTGGTTGTCCAGTTCGGCTTCGATGAGAGCCTTGGGCATATCTACGGTGCAGTTTTCAGCAGCCTTATCCACGCAAGCCTGCTCAAAAGCGGAAGCAGCCTGCTTCTCGGCGTTCTCCAGTGCCTTGGCACGAATATCGGCCTTCAGTTCCTCCAGAGTGTCGAATTCGGAGACATCCTTGGCAAACTCATCGTCCATAGCAGGAACGGTGGTAGTGGTAACCTTGTTGCACTTGACATGGAACACAACGGGCTTGCCGGCCAGGTTAGCGTGGTAATCCTCAGGGAAAGTGATATCGATGTCCTTCTCCTCACCAGCGGACATGCCAACCACCTGCTCCTCAAAACCGGGAACGAAGGAACCGGAGCCCAGCTTCAGGTCAAAACCCTGACCCTTGCCGCCTTCGAAGGGAACGCCATTATCAAAGCCCTCGAAGTCGATGTTTGCGGTATCGCCCATTTCGGCAGCGCGCTCCACAGTCTCAGTGGAAGAAACGTTCTGAGCCATGGTGTTCAGCTCGGCTTCCACCTGCTCGTCGGTCACATTGATCTCAGCCTTGGGAGCCTCAATGCCCTTATATTCACCCAGAGTGACCTCGGGGTAAACCTCGGTGGAAATGGTGATGGTCACGATGTTCTCCTCGCTGATCTGCAGATCCTCCAGGCTGGGACGGCCGATGGCCTTGATGCCCTGCTTGACGACAGCTTCCTCATAAACCTCGGGGAAGATCTCCTCCAGACCATCTTCGTAGAAGACGTGGATGCCGTACATGGACTCGATCACCTTACGGGGAGCCTTGCCCTTACGGAAACCGGGGATCTGGATGTTCTTACGAGCCTTCAGGTAAGCGGCGTTGACGCCCTTTTCCATCAGGTCCTTGTCGATCTCCACGGTGATGGTAGTCACATTGCCGTTTCTTTCAATGTTCTTGACATTCATGTTGATAATCCTCCAAATTGTAGGCCGCATAATGCAACCATTCTATTTATATTCAAGCCGTTCTATTCTAGCAGACTTTCTTGAAAATGTCCACCCTTTTTTCAAATTTTTTTGCTGTTTGAGCCAAAATTCTTGGGATATTTTCGTATGATTCGACCGAAAATACGCCAAACAAAGAAAGACTGCGGCGATCATTGCCGCAGTCTTTCTTTATTCCATAACCTTCCAGGGTTTAAATTGCAGTTTATCCGCTGCCACTAATTTGAAATCAATTCCGTCCCACTGTCCCTCCTGGGCCAGACGGTGACTGGCACCATGAAGATGACCATAGAAACATTGGCGAACCTCGTAATTTCGCAGCATTTCAAGGATTTCCTGACATTCGTAGCCCTTGTAGCGGGGCGGATAATGGAGAAATACAAGCTTACGCTTCTCCCCTGCTGCCTTCAAAGATGTCTCCAGCCGACCCAATTCCCGGCGGAACACTTTTTCATCATGCTCTCCGCTGCGCTCTTCCTCAAAAAACCATCCTCGGGTACCACAGATCGCGATATCTTCATATTCGAAACAGTTGTTATTGAGGATATGAAAGTTTTCAAATCCGTTTTCATCACAGAATTTATGAAATTTGGAAGCGGTAGACCACCAATAGTCATGATTTCCCTTGAGTATAATTTTTCGTCCGGGAATCTGATTCATCCAGGCAAAATCCGCTTTGGCCGCCTCCATACCCAGGGCCCAACTTAAATCGCCCAAGAGCACGGTGGTATCCTCAGGGGTGATAACAGAAATTCCTTCCTTCAGTTTATCCATGTACCCAACCCAAGCACCGCCAAAAATATCCATGGGCTTTGGTGCCCCAAGGCAAAGATGCAGATCTCCAATTGCATAGAGCGCCATCGTCCATCCTCCTATTATCCTGTAATGAGGTTTTTTAGTTCATTTTCTTCAATTTGCAGCAACTTGGAAACATACTCTCGACTTCTGGCCGGACTTCTTTCCGAGACAAGAAGCACAGGATTGATCTGTCCCGTCATGGCGCCGTAATCCTGCAAACTTCCATATGCCAGTGCCGCATAGGGATCTAATATATAGCTGCAAGTGTGATATACGCCAGAGATAATACTTGCAACACGGGAATCACTGATAACAGCTGTAAATAGGCCTTTCACAAGGATCTTCAGTTGATCCTCTGAAAGCCGATAGGTTCTGCCCTTGCTGCAACAGAGTAGGTACTGTTTGGTTTCTTCTACCCCAAGCGTCGCACAAATCAAACGTTCCAAATTCCGAGGTACAACAATATCCGACTCCGGCGTGGTGGTTCCGGTCACAATATCTCCGGTGGAAAACTCACCCCGGTTGAGCAGATCCCAAAATCCACCATTACTATTGCAGCCACAAATGATATTGCCAATGGGCAATCCCATCTGGCGGGCGTACCAAACTGCCATGGGCATGGCAAAGTCACCGGTGGTCACCGCCACATCCAAACGACTATTCGTCCGAACCAGATCAGAGGAGCGCAGTGATCCCCAGGTTGCAAACAGCAACGCAATACGCACCGCAACTTGCATCCAGTTGGAAGGTCTTTCTCCCCTTTTCCCTGCACAAATACGATCTGACAGGCGCTGAACAACCCGGGATACATCCGCACTGGAATTATGCCAAAATTCGGCTACAAGCAGCCGTCTACCGAGCGCCACACACTCAACTGGCCGACGTCCAGTGGCAGTTTCTACGTCTGCCGCTGTAATATCGCATGCAAAGAAGAGATTCAGCACATTTGCCGTGATCTGTGCAGGATTACCGGACATCAATTGATTCAACTGTTCTTTATTCAGTTGCAGTAATCGAAACGGCACATACAGGCCGCCATCGGTATAACAATCTGTGTGGGCCGCTTTATAGGCGGTCACGATATCGTGTTTACCCCGCGTGGTTGCATACAGCACGCTTCATCACTCCCAAAGCATTGTTCCAGAAAATATCTCCAACTGTCTGTTTCCCCACACCACGCTGTAGCAGACGCTGTGCCATGGACGGATAGCTCTGCACGCTATCAAAGCCGGCCGGCAGCTCATCACAGCCATCCAGATCGCCGCCTAGAGCAATGTGCTTTCCGCTGGGATCCAGCTCAAGGAAATGGATAATATGGTCGCAGACGGTATCCAGATTGGGGTTTTCTCCCACGAAGGGCGCGCATTGATTGAAACCTGCCACGCCACCTGTACGGCAGATGGCCAGGAACATATCGTCCGTCAGATTTCGGCTGTTGTCACAGACCGCTCGACTATTGGAATGGGTGGCAACGATGGGAGCATTGGTAATCTCCATCAGATCCCAGAAGCCCTGGTCGCTGAGATGGCTCACATCCACCAACATACCCAGCCTTTGGGCCTCACACACATACACCTTGCCCAAATCAGTCAGGCCTTCCCCGGTTTTGTGAGAGCCGGTCAGCACATTACTTTCGTTCCAGCCCAGCGATGTGATACGGAAGCCTACTTTGTGGAGCATTTCCAACTTAGCAGGATCAAAGCCAAAACCAGCAGGGCCTTCAATGGTCAAAATGGCTGACATTTTTCCGTTCTTTCGGTTGGCTTCAATATCTTCCGGAGAAAATGCTTGAACGATCAGATCCTGATTTTCTTGCAGTTGGAGGATAATTCCTTCCAATTCACGCTCAAAAACGGTGACAGGAGAGATATTGTGCCATTTTTCCATAAAGGGCGTGGTAAAACATGCGAAGCACTGGGCGTAGCAACCAAGAGTTGCGGCCCGTTCCAGATCAATATGGAGATGATTTTTCCGAAGAGAACCTTTTTCGTTCATCTCGTGGCCCAGTAATGCCAAGGCAGTATCACAATGCAAGTCAAAAACAGGAAAATTCATTCAAATGCATCCTCCAAATGAATTATTTCAGGAGCGGCGGTTTCACGTCCTTGGGGCGCGTAGATTTCGATCACATCAAATCGGGGTTGCAAGGGCGACGGATGGGATTCCAGATAAATAGAAGCAGTTACGCGGATCCGATCCTGTTTGCGGCGGTCTACATATTCTCTTGCAAGTGCAAAATTGGCCGATTTACGAAGCTTGACTTCCACAAAGACAAGATACTTTTTGTCTCTTACAATCAGGTCGATTTCGCCAAATTTACAGCGAAACCCCGCAGCCAACAGCGTGTACTTTTTCTTTTGTAGATAGGACGCCGCCAAGGCTTCTCCCCAAGCACCGTTCAAATTAGCCGTTGCCATAGAACTTCTTCAAGAATGTTGTTCGGTGAATCGGACTGGGTCCCAGCTTCTCAAGGGCTGCATAATGGGCCTTGGTGCCGTAGCCCTTATGTATCTCAAAGCCGTAACCGGGGTGTTCTTGTGCCATGGCGATCATGATATCATCACGGGTCACCTTGGCAAGGACGGACGCAGCAGCAATGCTGGCGCTGAGGGAATCTCCCTTGACCACTGTTTCCACAGGAAGGCCGAAATCTTTCTGTCGGTTTCCGTCGATCAGTGCTAGGTCTGGACGCACCTTCAGCTGCTCCAGAGCACGCTCCATGGCAAGGAACGTGGCCTGGAGGATGTTAATCTCGTCAATTTCCTCATGGGAAGCAAGGCCGATGCCATAGCTGACAGCCTGTTCCATAATGATCGGGTACAGCTCCCGGCGACGCTTGTCGCTTAGCTTCTTGCTGTCGGTCAGGCCGGGAATCTCCAGATTGGGCGGCAGGATCACGGCCGCAGCACAAACAGGGCCGGCCAAAGGGCCACGGCCTGCTTCGTCTACGCCACAAATGGTGACAATGCCTTTTTCGAAATGACCAGTCTCAATGGCCCACATGTTGATTTCGCTCATTTAAGGTCCTCCGGTACTTCCAGGGTAAAACGACCCAACTTACCGCCGCGGAACTCATCCAGCAGCACCTTCGCCATACGCTCTGTGTCGATCTCACCACGGGACAGCAGATAGCCCCGTTTCTTGCCGGCAGCTTGCAGCAGTTCCCAGCCGGGCGTTTCCGGGGCGCAGTCGATGTTGTAGCGCTCCTTGATCTTTTCCGGATAGCGTTGCCACAGCAGACTCATCAGACGGCTGGACAGTTCCTCCAGGTCCATGATGCCATCCTTCACCGCGCCGGTATAGGCCAGCATCATACCCACGTTGGGGTCTTCGAATTTGGGCCAAAGGATGCCGGGTGTATCCAGAAGCAACAGCCCCGAATCGACGGTAACCCACTGCTTGCCCCGGGTCACGCCGGGACGGTTCTCTGCCTTGGCACCCTTACGGCCGGAAATTTGGTTAATGAGGGTAGATTTACCCACATTAGGAATACCGACCACCATAATCCGCAGGGCTTTAGACATACCCTTTGCGGCGTCGCGCTGAATTTTCTCCTGAAGCAGTTGTCGTACTGCAGGAGTAAAAGCGGTAATACCCTTACGGCTCTTGCAATCGGTGGCCACAGCGGCCATGCCTTTATTCTTGAAATACTGCACCCAGCGATTGGTTGCATCAGGATCGGCCAAATCCAAACGATTCAAAATCACAATACGGGGCTTGTTTCCGCAAATACTGTCAATATCCGGGTTGCGGCTGGAAATAACGATTCTGGCATCCACGATCTCACAGACAGCATCTACAAGCTTCAGATCCGCCTCCATCTGTCGGCGGGTCTTGGTCATGTGGCCGGGATACCACTGAATATTCATATTATCCTGCATTAGTTTAGTCCTCCGATTCTGCTGTAGTCTGCGGGAAGGTTGCCTTCGTCGGTGCCGGGGATCAGCAGAAAAATCACCCTGCCCAAAATTTCCCGTTTCTCAACGAGTCCGATGCTGGAATGGCGACTGTCCTGGGAATTGTTCCGGTTATCGCCCATGACAAAAACACAGTCCTTACCCACAGTAACCGGTTCTGTAAAGTTACCCTGATTCATTGGTCTATGGTCATTCTCTTGGAAATATACATAGCTTTCATCCAACGGCTTCTCATCTACATAAACGATCCGATTCCGGAAATCAATTCTGACCGTCTGACCTTCCGTTGCAATGACACGCTTGACGAAGCACTCGCCATCGCGGAAGGAATCCTTACTAACCACGATAATATCACCCTGCTTGGGGTTGTGGTATACGGTGCTGCTGGCCAAAAGAAGAACGTCACCATCTACCAGCGTCTGGTTCATGGAGTCGCCTTCTACTACGACCACTCGAAACAACAGAATATACAGCAGCATAAAGATCACAAAAATATAGATAATATCGAAGTCACGGAACAGCGCCTCTTTCCAGTTTTTAGGCGTATTCAGTGGTTTTTCTTTTTTTTGAAATTTGGTGAGAAAGGACATAAAGAATCCCCCTGTTTTCTTGAGACATATCAAAAAGGTATACGTTTTCTTATAGCATTATACACCCATTGGAAGGAAAAGAAAAGCATTATTTTCCTGCGGGATAAAAAATATGCCGCAACCTGTGGTTGCGGCATATAAAAAAAGAGGGTCTCCCCTCTTTTTTTATGAAGTTCGGAATTAGACGCGCTCCTTGATCTTAGCAGCCTTGCCGAAACGAGAACGCAGGTAGTACAGCTTCGCACGACGAACCTTACCCTTGCGGACAGTCTCAACAGCCACCACACGGGGGGAGTGAACAGGGAAAACCTTCTCACAACCGACACCGTAAGAAACACGACGAACAGTGATGGTCTCACCAATGCCGCCATGCTTGCGAGCAATGATGGTGCCCTCGAACACCTGAACACGCTCACGGGAGCCTTCCTTGATCAGCACATGGACACGAACAGTGTCGCCAACCCGCATCTCGGGTAGCTCCTGCTTCA
Source organism: Faecousia sp. (assembly GCA_045124575.1). Lineage (GTDB taxonomy): Bacteria > Bacillota > Clostridia > Oscillospirales > Oscillospiraceae > Faecousia. The sequence continues at coordinate 7,102 of JBGVMD010000050.1, read as the reverse complement.
TGTACTGGCTGGACAGAGCTTTAACCAAATCCATATCTATATCCTCCTTAATATTAGGCGTTCTTGCGGGCGTTTTGATCCGGCGATATGGTTCCCGGCACCCCAGAGGACTCACCTTGCTTTAAGACCGATGTATTATAACAAATGTTTTCATAAAAATCAAGTGCTTTTTTCATTTTTTTCTTGATTTTTATTCGTTTTATTTGGTCAGATGTCCGTCTTTCGGCATCAATCGTCCTGTCACACAAAAGAATACGAAAACTGCAAAAAGCATGAGATTATGGGCAATCATACAGGCCCAGGCAGAAATCAATCCCATCTCAAAAAAACGGATACAAAGGAAAGTTCCCACGATACGGATGCCCCACATACCGGAAATGTTCAGTACCAGGGGTTTGACAGTGTTGCCCATGCCCTGCATCATGCCCTCGAGTATGATGGTGACGCCGTAAAACGGTTCAGACAAGGCCACCATCCGCAGGACAGTAGCGCCCAAAACAATAACCGCCGCATCTTTATTGAAAATGGACATCATTTGCGGCGCAAATGCAAATAACAGGCCGCCGGAAAGAACCATCATCGCTACTTCTACCGGTATAATCAGCCGAGTTAGCTCTGTTATTCTTTCGCGATCCCGGGCGCCCCATGCGTTACCGGCCAGCGTTGCTGCAGCGGCCTGCATACCGTAACCGGGAATATAAAAAGCGGACTCAACGGTATTGGCAATGGTATGGGCAGCAGTGGCCACGCCACCCAAGGAATTGATCATCATCGCAAACACCACATAACCTGATGAGGTTGCGAAACGCTGCAGAGCATTGGGCAGTGCCACTTTCAAGCACGGGCGCAGCACATTCAAATCCGGTTTGATCCTTAATCCCAGTGGGCTAAGAATCGGATGACGGAACAGAGCCACCGCAATCATGATTCCTCCTACCACATAGGCAACGGCACTGGCAATGCCGGCACCGATGACGCCCAATCCCGCACCAGGCAGGAATAACGTGTAAGTTCCAAGAAGAATCGTTCGGCTGGGATATATCAGCAGGAAATTCAGGATGATATTGACCACGTTTACCAGAAGTCCTGTCAACATTGGGGTTTTACTGTCCCCCGCGGCCCGAAGCACCGTGCCGAAAATGATACTGGCGGTACGAAACAGCATAGGCGAATAGAGTATAAAGAAGTACTGGGCAGAAAGCTGTTGTACCTCCCGGTCAATGTTCATCCACGCAGGAACATAACTGCTTAATGACAAGGTCAATGCCGTAAAAAATGTGCCGACAAACAGCACAGATAGCACCGCCTGGGCAGAAGCCCTTTTCGCACGTTCCGGCTCCCCTGCGCCACAGGCCTGAGAAATATAGGCCAGAAATCCGGTAGCCAGTGCTGAAATCGTACCATTAACCAGCCATGCGATGGTACCGGTGCCGCCTACTGCCGCTGTGGCGTTGGTACCCAGCCGGCCGACCATGGCTGTATCCACATACTGCACCACGGTTTGCATCAATTGTTCCAGCATGGTGGGCCAGGCCAACGCCATCACAACAGCCAGCTTTCTCCATGTAGATCTTGATATGGCTCGTTGACCCATGGTTTTACCCCTCTTCCCTGTTCGTTACACATTGCCCAATTCCCGATTTCGCTGGTAGGCTGCAACGACACAGTCCATCGCCGCACCACGGAAACCCTGGGCTTCTAAAACCCGGATTCCTGCAATGGTGCTGCCTCCGGGTGAGCAAACAGCATCTTTCAGCGCCCCGGGATGGATTCCGGTTTGCAGATACATTTCCGCTGCGCCCGCCATGGTGACCGCAGCGTACTGCATGGCCTTGGAACGAGGAATTCCGCAGGCTACTGCACCATCCGCCAGTGCTTCCAGCAACAAATACATATATGCCGGACCGCTGCCGGATAAAGCGCTGGCCGCGTCAATCAAATGTTCCTCCAATTCATCCAGCGTTCCGCAATGCTGCATATCGGCAAGCCAATCACAGAGCATGGAATCCGTTACCAAATCATTCCGACAATACTGGATCATTCCCTTTCCCACAGCAGTCGGAGTATTGGGCATCATGCGGATTACAGGCAAGGAACATCCAGCCAGGGACGCAATCGTTTCCATCGTCAAACCAGCCGCCATAGAAACCAGCATGGGCTTCTTTACCTCCAGCGTCGAACAAAGCGGTTGTAATGCTTCACGCATCATATGGGGTTTTACACACAGAAACAGAATGTCACACTGTTCAGCGATCGCTTGTGCCGACAAGTAGACAATGCCCTGTTCATTTGCAAAAGCAGCAGCTTTGCCGGTGCGATCCGTCACAGCGATATCATTCGTGCTTTTACACAGCGCTTTCACCACTGCAGAGCCCATATTGCCGCAGCCAATAAAACCGTATTTCATACATCCACCTCAATTTTAGGATCAATTCATGATTTTCGATAAATTTCTATCAATGCGTTCATAAAGCCATTTTACGACATGAAGTTCATTGCGTCAACTCTTGCGTACCAATAAAAAGAGATAACTCAACGGTAGTCTTCATTTTGGTCTTTATGGTTCGAGCATAGAGATCTGTTTACATTTGTGCCATTACAGACAACAATTCTTGTTCGCCGTCATCAAAGCGACGCGGCATTGCTTATCCACGCTACATTTGATCCTTCGAATTTCTTCCCGGAAAATATAAAAACCGAAAGAGCAGATGCTCTTTCGGTTTTTATGGTCCGAGTGTCGAGATTCGAACTCGAGGCCTCTTGAACCCCATTCAAGCGCGATACCAAACTTCGCCACACCCGGATATTTACTTACTGCGCCTCAGCGCTTGAGTATATTAGCATACCTTGCCGAAAAAAGCAAGCATTATTTTCAAAATTTTCAAAAAAATTTTTCGGGGGCAAATCTGCCCCCGAAACGCTTATTCACCACGTTCGCCGTGAATAACTTTACCCAGGTTCCAGAGGGTGACCACCTGCTGTTCGGCGAGCAACTTCTCCTCCTCGGTATCATATTCCACATAGACAGTATGGGCGCTGCAATCGGCACATTCGACTTGCACATTCCAGCCGCCCTCATGCATCACCATACCGGTTCCCCGGCAGATGGGGCAATCTTCCAAATCATAAATGGGTTTTTCCATTGGTGAATCTCCTTATCTAAATTGCTTTTCCTGATCGGTAAAAATTTCCATACGACGACACTTTGTAAAGTCCGGCGCATACTGGGGAAGATAATTTGTGATGGCCGCCACCATCTGGGCAGGATTCAAGGTAGGATTCTGACAGCAGATCAGCGCATCCATTACCATGGTATTGGCGTCACTCTGACGAAGCTCAAAAGAACGGATCATCGGAATAATATCCTGCTGGACGGGACCATTTTTTCCTTTTTTCTCCACGGTCAAAGTAGCACGTTGGAAGAGATTCTGAATACCCTCCCCTGCTTCTGCAGGAACACCATGATCATATTCCATGGTTAACTCAACCCGCAGCAGAGACAATTCCTTCAGCTTATTACCGTTTTCATAGGTCTGTAAAACCTGCACGCCGGGTACGAGGACCGCATTCAGACGCTGCGTAATCTGCTCACAGGGAACAGATTCTCCATCCAGTTCAAAATCCAGCAGTTCGCACTGACTCTCCACGCCCACGCTAAGCGGCAGTGCGATGGAAACAGACGGGCGGGGATTATATCCCTGGGTGTGGGTTAGCGGCAGACCAGCCCGCTTGAAGGCCCGCTGGAACACCCGCATCAGGTCCAAATGGGACATCCAAACGGCATCGCCTGTTTTTGTAAACAGAATTCTAGGCATCGCAGTCTACCTCCTTTAACAGGCAGTTGGCACCGCAGCCGGCACAGCCTTCCCGGCAGTCCGGTGTAACGGTTTCGGCGTAGGCCTGCTTCCGCTCTCGCTGCAGGAATTTCTTGGTGACACCCACATCAATGGTATCCCAGGGCAGAATTTCATCCTCGCCATAGCCACGAGTAGTATAGAAGTCCATATCCACACCGTGTTTCTTGAATGCATCCAGCCAAATGTCATAGCGGAAGTACTCATCCCAGCCATCCAGCCGAGCTCCGTTCTTGGCAGCTTCCTCAATAACGGGAGCCAAACGCCGGTCGCCTCGAGCCATGACCGCTTCCAAACGGCTTAGATCGGGTGCATGGTAGTCATACTCAATGGACTTGGAGTAGAAATGAGATTTGAGGAGTTTACACCGACGCAGGTATTCCTCCGGTGTGATCTGCTGCTCCCACTGGAAAGGCGTATGGGGCTTGGGGACAAAGAAGGCAGTGGCAACATGGATACGCAGGCCACGTTTTTTGTTGCTGGCTTCCGCTTTCCATGTTTGAATGATCTTATAGACCAATTCTGCAATGCCCAACACATCTTCATCGGTTTCCGTGGGAAGGCCAAGCATGAAATAGAGTTTGACATTGTTCCAGCCGCCGGCAAAGGCGTTGGCGCAGGTGGTGAGAATCTCCTCTTCGGTCAGATTCTTATTGATCACATCCCGCAGACGCTGAGTGCCGGCCTCGGGGGCAAAGGTCAGGCCGGATTTGCGAACAGTCTGTAATTTCTCCATCAGTTCTCGGGAGAAATTATCAGCCCGCAGAGACGGAACAGACAAATTGATGTTATTGCTATGACAATACGGGATCATTTCATCTGTCAACGCTTTCAGACCGCGGTAATCGGATGTGGACAGACTGGAGAGCGTAATCTCATTATGACCGGAGTTTTCCATGGTCTCCACCGCCTGTCGGTACAAGACCTCAGGGCTCTTCTTACGGACGGGACGGCAGGAGAAACCCGCCTGACAGAAGCGACAGCCTCGGATGCAGCCGCGGAATACTTCCAGGTTGGCCCGATCGTGAACGATCTCGGTGGAGGGCACGATGGTCTTTGTGGGCCAGTAGGCGTTGTCCAAATCCTCTATGATCCGTTTGGTGATGCGGCTGGGAGCGCCGTTCAAAGGAACAATGGCCGATAGCGTGCCGTCTTCGTTGTATTGATGCTCATAGAATGAGGGCACATACACGCCGGGGATCTTGGAAACTGCCTTCAAGAAGGTCTCCTTTGTCCAGTTCTCCTGCTTGGCACGGTCATACAGGGAAACGATTTCTACGGTAATGTCCTCGCCCTCGCCCAAAGAGAAGAAATCCACAAACGGCGCCAAGGGTTCTGGATTAAACGCACAGACACCACCGGCAAAGACGATATTCTTTAAACCGTGGCGTTCGGATGCACGCAGCGGCACACCGGACAAGGAGAGCATATTGAGAATGTTGGTATAGCACATCTCGTAGCCAATGGTAAAGGCGATCATGTCGAAATCCTTGACAGGTTTCCGGCTCTCCAATGCCCACAAAGGCAGATTATGCTCTCGTTGTGCCTGTTCCATGTCACCCCAAGGGGCAAAAACACGCTGGCACCAGACGCCTTCCATCTGGTTCATGACGCCATACAAAATGCGCATGCCCAAGTTGGACATACCAATTTCGTAAGTGTCCGGAAAACAGAAGGCAATATTGACCCGTACATCTTCGGAATTCTTTTGAATGTCATTGAATTCTCCGCCGGTGTAACGAGATGGTTTTTGCACCGTTGGGAGAATACGCTGCAGTAATTCAGTCATGATTGTACCTCTTTTTGCTGATGGTATGACTATTGTACCGCCAAATAGGCCGCTTGTCAAACAGTTCTCTTCGCTCTGTGCCTCCATAAAAGCAGAAGGACCAGCGCTCCGGCAAAAAGTCCCCAGCGAAGAACGGCAAGCAAACACAAAAGGCATAGGAAAACACGCAAGATGTGTTGCGTAGCATGGAACACGCTTCTGCCAAGTGGTGCGGGCAGACAAAGTGCCAGCAAGTTTTCGAGGATCCTTCCGCCATCCATCGGAAACAAAGGAAGCAGGTTATAGATGCAGTGCACTGCGCCGCAAACAGCTATGCGAGGCATCCAGCGAGCCAGCAAAATTAGAAGCGCGGAACCAAGGGGGCCCGCCATCGCTACAATTATTTCACGTCCAGGAGGAAAGGGATCTGTTTCCATCCGAATTCCCCCTGCGCCAAGACGAAGGGCATAAATGTTTCCGTCAAAGGCAAGAATTGTAAGCGCATGGCACAATTCATGAACGACTGTTGCAAAAATAACGGACAGCACCCAGGGGAAAGGCAGCAACAGTAGCATGAAGGCCAGGATAAAGCAAAAGTTTCCATCAAGGCAGATTGTGATTTTAGTACGGTCCATCATATACCAACCTTCGACAAAAGGCAGCAACCGCCTCCTCCAAAGTGACTTCCCTTCCCTGAACACATTGGGCAAGTTTTTCTAATTGCGCGGCGTCCAGCATGCCCTTCCCTACCAAAAATTCACGCAACAACACCGCCGCTGAAGAAAATATTATCAGCGATATTATAAAACCCAGAATTTTTCTGTACAAATAAGCACCTCCTCATTTCATTTTATGGATATGAAAATATAGACATGCGGGGGATTTTGGAAAAAGGTCTTTCTAAGGCTTGACAGGCGCATCATTTTTCATTATAATATCATGGCTATCGAGGTGTGGCGAAGTTTGGTATCGCGCTTGGTTCGGGTCCAAGAGACCTCGGGTTCGAATCCCGACACTTCGACCAAAAGAAAAATGAAGACCGCCCATTGGGGTGGTCTTCATTTTTCTTTTGGTCTATATCTGGATCCGAAAGGCCGCTAGAAAAACATTCCAGCGTCATGTTTTTACACACCAACAAAACGGGCCTGTTGCAAAATGAAAGTTTTGCAGCAGGCCTCTTTTTGTGTTATGGAGCGGTTTTGGGTTACCTTTCGGGTGCGAGAATTGCAAACTGGTGTTATTTAGGGTACAGCAAAACTGACCGAGAGGATTCTCACGGTCTGCCTGTGGAATTTTTCGTGACGTTTATACGTTATGCAACTTTTTTCTCGGAATAATGGGTTTCCAGCCTTCTTTTTTGCTGCTTCATCCATCGCTTTTTGAGGTTAAAGCCCAGCGCCAGGAACAGAAGTTCAATTTTGACATTCTTCTTACCCGTTGTTAGGAATCTCCGGAACCCAAAGTCATTCTTTATCAGGCC
>JBGVMD010000049.1:0-28833 GCA_045124575.1 Faecousia sp. | reverse complement strand
TCCTCTCGGATACTTTATACTGGTCTTGCTGTTTAGGGTTTATCTTCACAAATTTATTCTACAGCAAAAAGACACATCGGCCAACCCCTTTCGGGGCCAGCCGATGTGTTTTTTTGCAGCGCATTTTGCAACGCGCCCTTTTCTATGCATAGGGTAGTGGCAGGCATTGCTTGTCCTCGAATAGGGATCTGGCTGCCTCCCGTCGTGAAATTTTATCAGGCCATATTGAAAAGGCAAATTCCTATGTGTATAATGAGAATATTAGGAGGTTTGCCTATGAAAAAGACAATCGTTTATCGAAATAGGATGGAAGTAAAACTTCTTTCGATTGTATGTGGAATGGTTTGGGGAATACTCTATACAATTACAACGATTGGGGACTTAATGTCGCGCAATCCAGTATTTTGGCATAATCAAAAATGCGTGTGGCTCATAGGTTTCGTCTTTGCTATTCCTGTTTTAATTATTTGTCGGCATAGAATTGCTTTCGATTTCAGCAGTCGCATAATTACACATGTCGGTTATTTGGCCCCCAAGAGACGGTATTCTTTTGATGAGGTAAGTGTATCTATGTCTAAGAGAACTGCGCATGCTCCCAACAGCTTTGTGTTCCAAATAAACAATCAAAAGCTATTCCAAATTTCGGAAATAGAGTTTGAAGGCCAAACACGCGAAAGCGCAAGCTGTTTAAAAGAATTGTTTAAGGGAGAAGCAAAATTTCTCTATGATCTGGAGCGGAGCATTGAAAGAAACGGGTATCATGTGCAGGTTTATGCCTATTCGCTTGAAGAACAGATTCTGAGCATCCATGGCGACACATATCGACACTGGATACTGGTTGGTTTCCAAGCCGAAAATAGAGAGTTTTCTATTGAATGTTTGAAGGACGAAACAACGATAGACGCCATGTATACACAAAAGCTAATAGAAAAAACAATGGCGGATTTTGATTCTTTGGAATGCCGCCTTTTGGAATTGGCAAGTCAATACTTGGTATCTAATTAACCACAATTAATCGGCGGGAGCAAGCCCCCGCCCTACGATAAAAAACATAAACGGGCGATTCGTGAATCGCCCCTACGATATAAAAGAACAGCCGCCTCGTATGAGGCGGCTGTGTTGCATATATGGGAAATTACTTCAGGCCCATTTCCTCACGAACCTGGCGGAAGCATTCCACTGCGAAGTCCAGATCTTCCTTGGTGTGACCGGCAGAAATCTGGGTGCGGATGCGATCCTTGCCCTTGGGCACGACGGGGTAGCAGAAGGCGACAACGTATACGCCCTTCTCCAGCATCCGGCGGGCGAACTCGTGAGCCACCTTGGGATCGTACAGCATCACGGGCACGATGGGATGCTCGCCGGGCAGCATGTCGAAGCCCAGAGCCTCCATCTTCTCACGGAAGTAACGGCCGTTCTCGTGAACGCGGTCACGCAGCTCGGTGGACTCTTCCAGCAGCTCGATGGTACGAATGGTGGCGGCACAGATAGCGGGCGCTACGGTGTTAGAGAACAGGTAGGGGCGGCTGCGCTGGCGCAGCAGATCCACGATGGGCTGACGGGCAGCGGTGTAGCCGCCGGAAGCACCACCCATGGCCTTGCCGAAGGTGCCGGTGATGATGTCAACACGATCCATCACACCGCAGTGCTCGTGGGTGCCCTTGCCGTGTGCGCCCATGAAGCCCACAGCGTGGCTGTCGTCCACCATGACGAGGGCATCAAACTCGTCGGCCAGGTCGCAAATAGCGGTCAGGCTGGCAATGTAGCCGTCCATGGAGAAGACGCCGTCGGTGGCAATCAGAATCTTCTTGCAGCCGGAATCCTTGGCGTCCTGCAGGCAGGCGCGCAGTTCTTCCATATTGGAGTTCTTATAGCGGTAGCGCTTGGCCTTACACAGACGCACGCCGTCGATGATGGAAGCGTGGTTCAGTTCGTCGGAGATGACCGCATCCTCAGCACCCAGCAGGGTCTCAAACAGACCGCCGTTGGCATCGAAGCAGGAGGAGTACAGGATCACATCGTCCATGCCCAGGAAAGAAGCCAGCTTCTTTTCCAGCGTCTTGTGAATCTCCTGAGTGCCGCAGATGAAGCGGACGGAAGAAAGGCCAAAGCCCCAGCTGTCATAGCTTTCCTTGGCGGCAGCGATCAGCTCGGGGTGGTTGGAAAGACCCAGGTAGTTGTTGGCGCACATATTCACCACGGCCTTTGCTTTGGTGGTGTCGATGCGGCTGCGCTGGGGGGTGGTGATGATGCGCTCGTCGCGCCAGGTGCCGGCCTCGCGGATGGCGTCCAGCTCGGCATTGATCAGATTCAGTGCAGATTTCATAGAAAACCCTCCATAATATTGTCATTGCGAACCAGTGACCGATGTCACTGGTGTGGCAATCCCCTCCGGGCCTGAGGTTTCCCCATTGCACGATGGGGATTCCCACGCCAGTGTGCGCACTGGCTCGGAATGACACAATAGTTTGTTATTTTTTGGTGGTCCAGTCCAGGATGACCTTGCCGGAATTGCCGCTGAGCATAGCGTCGAATCCCTTCTGGAAGTCGGTGTAGTGGAAGCGGTGGGTGATGATGGGGCTCATATCCAGGCCGCCCTGGACCATATAGCTCATCTGGTGCCAGTTGTCCATTTTGCGGCCGTAAATGCCCTGCAGAGTCAGACCCTTGCCGATGATGTAGTTCATGTCTACGGGGATGGGCTTATTGCCCAGGCCCAGCAGGCTGATCTTACCGCCGGTGCGCATGACAGAAAGCATCTGATTGAATGCATGGCCGTTGCCGCTCATTTCCAGACCTACGTCAAAGCCTTCCACAATGTTCAGCTGCTTCATGACCTCGGTCAGATCTTCCTTGCCGGTGTTGACAGCGGCGTCTACGCCCATCTTCCGGGCCAGATCCAGACGGTAGTCGTTCAGATCGGTGATTACCACCCGACGGGCGCCGGCATACTTGCAGATACCGGCGGCCATAATGCCGATGGGGCCGGCACCGGTGATCAGCACATCTTCACCTACCAGATTCCACATCAGAGCGGTGTGGGTGGCGTTGCCGAAAGCATCAAAGAAAGCAACCACATCTTCATCCAAATTCTCGTCAATGGCGATGACATTGGAGGCGGGGATGCACAGGTACTCAGCAAATGCGCCGTTGCGATCCACACCGACACCGAAGGTGTCCTTGCACCACTGGATGTCGCCGTTGTGGCAGTTGCGGCAGTGACCGCAGGTGATGTGGCCTTCGCCGCTGACTCGCTGGCCAATGTGGAAGCCGGTGACACCATCACCCAGAGCAGCGATTTCACCCACATATTCGTGACCGATGGTCATGCCTGGCTTTACATGCTGGGCAGCCCAGTCATTCCACTGATAGATATGCACATCAGAACCGCAGATGGCGGTCTTGTGAATTTTAATGAGAACCTCGCCGGGACCAACTTCGGGAACAGGAACTTTTGCAAGAGCCACGCCAACGCCGGCCTGGGGTTTAATAAGCGCATCCATTAATTTCATGGTGTACACTCCTTATTATTAAAATATTCCACCTGTTATTATACCGCCAAATGTGCCATATCGCAACAAATTTTTCTAAGCAGAATTGCACAAAAAGAAAAGCTCCGTTTTTTGCAGATAACCGAAAAATTTTCTTGCAAAAGTGGAAATGCCTTGCTATAATAGGGGAAATTGACAAAGATTGGAGTTGAAAGGATGCGCAATACTTCTTGCTGATTTCTGGGCATACAGTCGAAAGCGGCGAACAGTCGCTTTGCTTTGCTGTGCCTAAAAGCAGGAAGTGACCATTCTTTCAGCCTGACATAGGTGCATTTTGCCCATAGGGGAGAAGTGCGTTTGTTTGGCTGCGGGTGCTTCCTGCGGCCAATTTTTCTTTATGGAGGGCACATATGTCATTAATTAACATCACAAATCTAACCTTTGCCTACGAGGGCACCCATGAAAACATCTTTGAAGATGTCAGTTTTCAACTGGATACCAACTGGCGACTGGGCTTTACCGGCAGAAACGGTCGGGGTAAAACTACCTTTCTGAACCTGCTCCTTGGAAAGCATGAATACTTGGGCACCATTTCTGCCTCTGTGGAATTTTCTTATTTCCCCTATGAGGTGCAGGATCCTGCCATCACGGCCATAGAGGCGATGGCAGCCATGCACCCGGAGTATGAATACTGGCGTGTGGCTCGGGAAATGGCCAAGCTGCAATTGGACGAGGAAGTTCTCAGCCGCCCCTACGGTACATTGTCCAACGGCGAGCAGACCAAGCTGCAGCTTGCGGTGCTGTTCTCCAAGGAAAACAACTTCCTCCTCATTGACGAACCCACCAACCACCTGGATATTCGGGGCAGAGAACTAGTCAGCCAGTACCTCAGCGGCAAGCGGGGCTTTATTCTGGTGTCCCATGACCGAGCCTTTCTCGATGGCTGCGTGGATCATATCCTCTCCATCAACAAGGCGGATATTCAGGTGAGCCGCGGAAATTTCTCCACCTGGTGGGAGAATAAATGCCGACAGGATGCCTTTGAACAGGCGGAAAATGAAAAACTGAAAAAGGAAATTTCCCGTTTGGAGGAAACTGCCAGAGAGAAAGCGGCGTGGTCGGATGCTGCTGAACGCAGAAAGCTGCGGACCGATCCTATGGCAGTGGACAATGTAAAGGGATGGCGTCCGTTACAGGGTGCAAAAGCGAAAAAGACTATGGCCCGGTCCAAGGCCATTGAAAAGCGCCAGTATGCTGCCATTGAGGAAAAGTCCAAGCTGCTGAAAAACATCGAGCGCAGCGATGCACTGAAGATCGTCCAGTCCCAATTTCACACCAAGCGCATGGCGGAGCTGAAGGAACTGACCGTGGACTATGGCCATGGCCCGGTCTGCGAGAATATCAGCTTTACCATCCGGAAGGGAGACCGTATCGCCCTGCGGGGCGCCAACGGCAGCGGAAAGAGCAGCATCATCAAGCTCCTGTGCGGACAGGAAATTCCCTATAGCGGCCAGCTTTGGCGTGGAAACGGCCTGCAGATCTCCTATGTCAGTCAGGATGCCTCCCAGCTGCGGGGCAGCTACCAGGAGTTTTTGTCCACGGTGAATATAGACGAGAGCGTTTTCTGGGCCATGCTGAACAAGCTGGATGTTCCAAAGTCCCAACTGGATAAGGACATGGCCAATTTAAGCGCCGGACAGAAGAAAAAGGTGCTGCTGGCCGCCTCTATTTCCGACCGGGCCCATCTGTATATTTGGGATGAGCCCATGAACTATATCGACGTGATCTCCCGGATGCAAATTGAGGAACTGCTGCTGCAGTACGAGCCGACGATCCTGTTCGTAGAGCATGATAAAACATTCTGCGAAAATGTAGCCACCCAAATCGTGGAGCTGTGATAACACGAAGCGGCCAGCCCATCCGGGCTGGCCGCTTGTACTTATTTGCTTACAGTTCAATGTCCAGCTTGCTGACGACTTCAGCGCAGCGGGGGCACAGGCCCTCGGCGTTGGCGGCCATGGAGTGCATCCAGCAGCGGGGGCACTTTTCGCCCTGGGCCTCGGAAACACCGATGGTCAGCGCGGGTAGGTTCACACCCTGACCCACTTCGGCACCTTCCTCGGGCTCAGCCCACTGGCAGGCGGAAACGATGCAGATTTCAGCCATGTTCAGGTCATCGGTAGCATTCTTGACGGTCTCGTCACCGAAGACAGTCACACGTGCCTCCAAAGCCTTGCCGATACGGCCGTCCTTACGGGCACGCTCCAGCACGCCGTTGACATCCTGACGCAGCTTCATCACGATGCTCCACTTTTCCATGGTAGCCTCGTCCAGCTTGTAGGCAGAGAAATCAGTGGGCATCTGGTTCAGCAGCACATTGCGGGCATCGTCGCTTTCCAGGTGGGGCATCATCTGCCAGACTTCGTCACAGGTGAAGGCCAGAATGGGGGAGAAGACCTTGGCCATGGCGTCCACGATCAGGAACAGGGCGGTCTGAGCGCTGCGGCGGCGGAGGCCCTGGGCCTCTTCGCAGTACAGACGGTCCTTGATGATGTCGAGATAGAAGGAGCTCAGCTCCACCACGCAGAAATCGTTGATGGCATGGGCCACCATGTGGAACTCATAATTGTTATATGCCTTCTTGCAGAAGGAAACCAGCTTATCCAGCTTGGTCAGTGCCCACTTGTCCAGCTCTTCCAGATTTTCAGCGCCCACCATGTCGGTGTTGGGGTTGAAATCGCCCAGGTTTGCCAGGCAGTAGCGGGCAGTGTTGCGGAACTTCAGGTAGTTCTGAGCGATCTGCTTGAAGATCTCCTTGGAGCAGCGGACGTCTGCGTGGTAGTCGGAGCTTGCTGCCCACAGACGGACGATGTCAGCGCCGAAATCCTTAATGAGGTCAGCAGGATCAACGCCGTTGCCCAGCGATTTGTGCATGGCGCGGCCCTGGCCGTCAACCACCCAGCCGTGGGTCAGCACCTGCTTGAAGGGTGCGCCACGATCCAGAGCGCCGACGCTGGTCAGCAGGGAGGACTGGAACCAACCACGGTACTGGTCAGCACCCTCCAGGTATACATCAGCGGGCCACAGCTCGGGGGTGCGGTGCATCAGGCTAGAGTAGTGGGTGGAACCGGAGTCGAACCAGCAGTCCAGGGTGTCGGTTTCCTTGGTGAAGTGCTTGCCGCCACAGTGGGGGCAGGTGAAGCCTTCGGGAACCAGATCCATGGAGTCCCGCTCAAACCAAACGTTGGAGCCATGCTCGTCGAACAGAGCGGAAATCTTGGCGATGGATTCGGGGGTAGAAACGGGCTTGCCGCACTCGTCGCAGTAGAACACGGGGATGGGCAGACCCCAGCGACGCTGCCGGCTGATACACCAGTCGGCACGCTCACGGATCATGCTGATCATCCGATCCTCGCCCCATGCAGGGAACCACTGGACATTTTCAATGGCCTTGATGGCCTGATCCTTGAAGGATTCCACAGAGCAGAACCACTGGGGGGTCGCACGGAAAATGACGGGCTTCTTGCAGCGGTCGTGGTGGGGATAGGAGTGGACCACATCTTCGGCAGCGAACAGGGAGCCGTTCTCCTTCATGTCGGCCAGAATGATGGGGTTAGACTCCTCGGTCTTCAGGCCTGCGTACTTGCCGGCGTACTCGGTGTGGCGGCCGTAGTCATCCACGGGAACAACCAGCTCCATGCCGTAGCGCATGCAGGTGTTGTAGTCGTCAGCACCGAAGCCGGGAGCGGTGTGAACACAGCCGGTACCGGAATCCATGGTGACATACTCCGCCCAAACCAGGCGGGAAGTCTTATCCAGGAAGGGGTGCTTTGCCAGCATATTCTCGAAGAATGCGCCGGGATAGGTGGCCAGCACCTCGTAGTTTTCAAAGCCGCCTACCTTCATGACCTTTTCCATCAGAGCCTCGGCCACGATGTAGGTTTCGCCGTTTTCAGCCTTTACCAGCACATAGCTGTCGCGAGGATGCAGGCAGATGGCCAGGTTGCCGGGCAGGGTCCAAATGGTGGTGGTCCAAATGACAAAATAGGTCTTGCTCAGGTCGAAACCAGCCAGCTTGCCCAGATCGTCATGGACGGGGAACTTGACATATGCGGTGGTACAGGGGTCATCCTGATAAACGATGTCAGCCTCGGCCACAGCGGTGACACAGAAGGGACACCAGGTGACGGGCTTCAGACCCTTGTAGATATAGCCCTTGTCAAACATTCGGCCAAAGACCTTCACTTCCTGGGCCTCAAAATGCTTGTCCATGGTGCGGTAGGGATGCTTCCAGTCGCCTACGACGCCCAAACGCTTGAAACCGCCCATCTGCTTCTGGATAAAGTCCTCAGCGAAATCCGTACAGGCAGCACGGAATTCCGGCACGGACATATCCTTGTTCAGCTTCTTCTTGGAAGTTTCGATGGCACGCTCGATGGGCAGACCGTGGTTGTCCCAACCGGGGACATAGGGGGTGTAGTGACCCATCATGGCCTGGGAGCGGACAATGAAGTCCTTCAGGGTCTTGTTCAGGGCGTGACCCATGTGGATGTAGCCGTTAGAGAAGGGAGGGCCGTCGTGCAGAACGAAGGGGGGCAGATCCTTGTTCTTTTCCAGCAGAGCCTCATACAGGTCCATTTCTTCCCAGGCGGCCAGCATGCCGGGCTCCCGGGCGGGCAGACCTGCCTTCATGGGAAAGTCGGTCTTGGGGGTGATGATTGTGTTTTTGTATTCCATTGGATTTTACCTCCATATAGTATTTCTTTGTAAAATAAAAACGCCTTTGTCCCTTACATACAAGAGACAAAGGCGCAATAACCTCTGCGGTACCACTCTCATTCCGAATTTCTTCGGCACTCGAATTCGCAATATCGGGCGAAACCCGGCGCAGTCTAATAGGATAACTCCTTTCGGTGCGCAGCTCAGAGGTGATATGCCGCATCGCCCCTTACTGCCTTGCACCATCCGGCAGCTCTCTGAAAGTGGGTAGGATGCTCACCTGTCCTCGTCTTCGCTTATGTATTTATTTTCCGGGCACGACCTTCATGTCGGAATCCTCGGTGGATCCGATGATGGCGGCCAGATTGTGGGAAATCTCATCAGCCAGAGCGCCGGTCTTGGCTTTTTCGGCGTTCACATCAAAAAGGCGGGTGCGGGTCTGGCGGGAGAGGGAGGGACGGTTTTCCTCCTTGATGTGTTCCAGCATTTCCACACAGTGGCTTAGCTGCAGCTGAAGATCGCTGATTTTCGCAGCGGCAATGCGGCGGGCTTCGTCCACCCGTGCCTTTTCCTCTGCGATCAGATTGGTGGCGTTGCGGGCATTTTCAGCGGCAGCCTGATTGGCATCGCTGAGCATTTGGGAGCATTTCTGCTCTGCTTCCCGCACCATGCGTTCGCAGGTGCGCTGGGCATTGGCCATAGCTTCCTTCATAGAAGCTTCATTTTCCCGATACTCTTCCAATTTGCCGACAAGCACACGCATTTTGCTCTTTAAAAGTGCGTTTTCCTTGTAAAGAGTGATGTAATCCTGGGTCAGCGGCTCCAGAAATTCATCCACCGCCTGCATATCATAGCCGCCAAAGGTGGCCTTTTTAAAGGATACTTCTTCTATCTGCTGCGGTGTAAACATGGCTGTTCACCCTCCAATTTTTACAGGTAGCCGTCCGTGTCGGTATGGCTGCTGCCCAGATCGCCGCCGATGTCCATATTTTGCGGGCAGAACAGATAGGTGCCGGCAGCAATTTTCTTCACCTGACCATCCAGCGCGTAGGAGCAGCCGGACAGGAAGTCCACCACGCGGCGGGCAACGGTGCGGTCGGTGCTTTCCAAATTGACGATCACGGCCTTGCGGTCCCGCAGGTCATTGGCGCCGCTGACAGCGTCACCAAAAGTGATGGGACGAAGAAGCACAACGCCGGGCTTATTGGAGCTGGTGCTCACAACCTTACTGCTAAAGCCGTTGTCGGCGCTGGCCGGAGCGGGAGCGGGGGGCGGTGCTTCCACAGTGGCGGTGGCGGGGGTACGGCGACTGCGGGTTTTGTCGCCGGCGAAGAGGGCTTCATTCTCTTCAAAATCATCATATTCGTCATCCGAGTAGGGCTGAGCGAATTTTTTAACACTATCCCAAAAGTTCATTGGTTCGTATCCTCCTGGTATGAGCTCATCCTGCCGGATGAGTGGGTGCGTAATTTCTGGCGCCGAAGATGGCCGTGCCGATACGAATCATGGTGCTGCCGTGGGCAATGGCATCGGCATAGTCGCCGGACATACCCATGGACAATACTTCCATGCATACATTATCGTATTTTTTTGCCTTGATGTCAACAGCCAGAGCGCGAATTTCTTCAAAAAATTTATCATTATCGCCTTGATTCTCGCAAATGGGGGGGATGGCCATCAGACCACGCACCCGTACATTGGGGAAGTCAGCCAGACGCTCCAGCAGGGGCAAAATATCGCTGATGGCAAAGCCGGTTTTGCTGGCTTCCTCACCAATGTTAATTTCCAGCAAAATATCCTGCCAAATGCCCTGATGAACCGCCTCCTTGGATACGGCCTGCAATAGCCGCAGAGAGTCCACACTCTGGATCAGGCTGACCTTTCCCACCACGGCCTTGACCTTGTTGGTCTGCAAATGGCCGATAAAGTGGATGTCTGCCCCTTCGTAGGCGTTTTCCGACAGCTTTTGGGTCAGCTCCTGCACTCGGTTCTCGCCGCAGCAACGGATACCGGCCCGGATGGCTTCCCGGACAGCGGCAGCATCGTTCATTTTGGTGGCGGCACAGAGGGTGATTTCCTTGGGGTCGCGGCCTGCGGCAATGGCTGCTGCCTCTATATCAGCAAAGATCTTTGCAACATTCTGGGCGATGGACATGGTATGTTCCTCTTTCTATTTTGGTGGTGAAAATGGGAAGGGCGACGGTCACTCCGTCGCCCTTGGTGGCTTATACAGCGCCGGCTGCGGCTTTCAGCGGCTTGACGGGGACCAGGGTGGAGATGGCATGCTTGTAGATCATTTGCTGCCTGCCATCGGTGACCAGGACCACCACAAAACTGTCAAAACCGGTGATTACCCCACGGAGTTGGAAGCCGTTCATCAAAAACAGCGTTACCGGAACGGCCTGCCGCCGCACCTCGTTCAAAATGGCTTCCTGGAGATTGGTTGCTTCAGACATAAGTATACCTTCTTTCTGTTCGTGTTGAGGACACTTACATCTTAGCAGATTTTATTTGTCAAAAATGGCCGCAACCTGTCGGGCCTTTCGAAGAATTTCATCAAAATCGTCGTTTGGCTGTCTGGTCAGCCAGTGTATCTCCGGGTTGCGACGGAACCAGGTCAGCTGTCGCTTGGCGTATCGGCGGGAGGACTGCTGCACCTGGGCCGCAGCCTCTTGGATGGAGATTTTTCCATCCAGCGCATCCACAAATTCCTTGTAGCCGATGGCCTGCATGGCAGTGGCGTTTTTGGGGATGCCGGATGCCAAAAGCTGTCGGATCTCTTCCATCAGACCCTGCTGCAGCATGATTTCCACCCGCATATTGATCCGGTCATACAGCGCCTGTCGGCTGGAAAAGTCCAGACCCAGCCACAAAGGACGATAACGGGGCGGAATTTCCTGGGTGCGTCGGTTGTGGGCGGTGATGGTCTCGCCGGTTTCCAAGTATACTTCCAGAGCCCGGATGATCCGCCGGGGATTTCCTTGGCTTTTCTCCGCTGCCTCCGGGTCAATTTCCTGCAGGCGGGCCAGCAGTGCGTCCACACCGTCCTGTTCCAGCTGCGCTTCCAAAATTTCCCGGTGGCCGGTGGCGGGCACGGGGGCAAAATCGTTGCCCCGGATCAGACTGTCCATGTATAGGCCCGTGCCGCCGGCAATAATGGCGGTCTTGCCCCGGGACAGAATATCGTCCACAATGGGGGTGGCCATGTCGGTATAGCGGCTGACGGAGAAATCCTCCGTGGGCTCGCACACATCGATCATATGATGGACAATGCCCTGCATTTCTTCCTGACTGGGCTTAGCGGTGCCGATATTCATGCGGCGGTACACATACATGGAGTCGCAGGACACCACTTCGCCGCCCAATTCTTTTGCCAGCTCCACCGCCAGTGCGGTCTTTCCGGAGGCCGTCGGCCCGGCGATACATATGATGTTGTTCACAGACCATAGCCTCCTTCAAATTTCAGTTTATAGGGCTGTTGGAGCAGCCATAAAATAAACGGTGTCATCCCGAACCATCCCGCAGGATGGTGTGGGGATCCCCCGGTAACGAGGGAAAACCTGCCCCGAGCGCATCGTTTTGTTGTCCTTTTCGACCGGGGGATTGCCACGTCGGCTACGCCTTCTCGCAATGACACAGTTTTGCGTCAGCCCGATAAATTCCAATTTACACTTCTCTATGTACGGATTTCTCGGTATCAAAGCCTTGGGGATAACGGGCTCTCAACTTGGCAATATTGCCTTCAAACACCTCGTCCAAAGGGATGTCCAGCGCATAAGCGGTCTCTGCCAGATACCAGGCGATATCGCCCAGTTCTTTCAGGAGCTTTTCTTTGTCCAGTTCATGCCCCTGGTGCAGGTGTTTTTTCACAATGTCAATGGCCTCGCCGCTTTCACCGCATAGACCCATCACGCCGTTGATCAGCACATCCTTTTTCGTCAAATCGGGATTCAGCGTGGTCATAGCCAAACGCTGATATTCATTTCCGGTCATAACTCAAGTCCTCTTAAACTGCTTTTCCAGCTGCTTCTTGCTGAGTGTGATACAGATCGGCCTGCCATGGGGGCAGTGCTTCAAGTTTTCGTCCGCCATCACCTGTGTCACGAGCGCTAGCAGTTCCTCCTCGCCGTTATTCCAGCCGGCCTTGATGGCGGCCTTGCAGGCCACGGTGTGAAGAATTTCATCCCGCACCGTGTCCTTGTGCTCCCGGCGGCCGGAGAGCAGGTCGGCAGCCAGGGCTTCCAGAGCCTCGGCGGCCATATCGGGGCTGAGGTCCATGGGAATCTGCCGTAGCAGCAGGGTGCCTGCGCCAAATTCCTCAATCTCAAAGCCCAATTCTTCCAGCATATTCTGATTGCTCAGTAGCTCCGCAGCGGGGGCAGGGGGCAGGCGAACGGGGATGGGCTGAAGCAGCATCTGACTGGTGATGCGCTCTTGATTGGCCTTCAACTTTTCAAAGAGAATCCGCTCGTGGGCGGCGTGTTTGTCGATGAGGAAAGCGTCCTCGCCCTGCTCCACAACGATGTAGCTGTTAAACAGCTCGCCCACCAGCCGCCAGGGAGTCTCCTGGGGCATTTCTATGGCTACCTGCTCCACTTCCGGTTCTGCCGGGGCAGGCGCTTGCTGCACCGGTGCCGGGATCGGATCGGGTTGGCGTACCTCCTTCACAGGGGCGGGGGGTGTATAGCTGGGGATGGCTATATTCTGCTTGATCACGGGGGCGGTTTCTGCTACCTTGACGGCCGCTGCCACCGCCTTTTCCTGCTTTGGCTGCGGGGCTTGCGTCATGGCCTGAGAAAAGGCTTTGTATTCTTCCGGGGTCATGGTGCGGAAAAAGGTATCTTTTTTGGTGGGGGTGCTTGTAGGAGCGGAGGGGATTGCCACGCCAGTCTGCGGACTGGCTTGCAATGACATATTTTCTTTGGGTTTGGAAAACTGCACTTGAGGACGGTCGGGGGTCTTGTTCAGTGCCCCCAGCACTCCATAGTGAATGCAGTCGAAAACCGCCTTTTCCTGCAAAAATTTCACTTCCGTTTTGGCAGGATGCACGTTCACATCCACCAAGTGGGCAGGAACAGTCAAGTGCAGCACACAGGCGGGGAATTTACCCACCATGATCTGATTGCGGTAGGCTTCTTCCAGGGCTGCGATCATGATTTTCGATTTTACCGGCCGGCCATTGACAAAGAAAGTCTGCATGGCACGGCTGGGCCGGGCATCCGTCGGACGGGAAACAAATCCGGTTAGCTGATACTGTTCCCATTGGCTGCGGACTTCTGCCATCCGGGCAAGCTCCCGGCCATAGATACAGTAGACAGCGGCCTGCAGATCTCCGGTGCCGGGGGTAGAAAGGATCTGTTTGCCATCCCGCAGCAGGGTAATGGCTACCTCCGGATGGGCCAAGGCCTGGGTCTGCACCGCAGCGGTGACACGGCTGCCCTCGACGGTGTCGGATTTCATAAACTTCATTCTGGCGGGGGTGTTGAAAAACAGATCCCGCACGATGATGGTGGTGCCATCCGGGCAACCGGCCTCGCTGTCTTCGGTGATCACACCGGCATCCAAATGAAGGCTGGTACCAGAGAGGGAATCAGCGGTCTTGGTCAGCAGGTCAATGCGACTGACAGAGGCCACCGCGGCCAATGCTTCACCCCGGAAACCAAAGGTGGAAATGGCAGCCAGATCTTCTTCTGTGCGCAGCTTGGAGGTGGCGTGGCGCAAGAAGGCGGTTCGGGCATCCTCGGCGGACATGCCGCAGCCGTTGTCAGTTAAGCGCAGGAAGGTCATGCCGCCGTCTTTGATCTCCACGGTGACCTTGGTAGCACCGGCATCCACGGCGTTCTCCAGCAGTTCCTTTACCACGCTGGCGGGGCGCTCCACCACTTCGCCTGCGGCGATCAGGTTGGCAATATGGGGGGATAATTGAATGATCTTGGGCATGGTGTTACCTCACAGTCAAAAAAGCCAGGAAATTGTTAACGGCATGGATGGCGATGGGAGCAAAAATGCAGCCGCTGCGCTGATAGGCCCAAGCGAAAACAATGCCGGCGGGCAGATACTGTACCAGCGCTACAGCGATATGCAGGGGGCTGTACAGGCCAATGTACTGCACCACATGAATGGCGGCGAACAGGAACGCAGACAGGATGTACGCCATCCACACGTTCTTTTCCTGCAGCCAGCCGAAGAGCAGTCCCCGGTGCAGTACTTCCTCAGCCACCGGTGCCAAAATCACCGTGCCCAAAAACAGCAGCACGGGATAATCTCCCAGAATATTTACCAGAGAACTGTCATTCAAGTTGAGAAATTCCGGGAACAGCAGCCCGGTCAGGGAATGGAGCAGACTGCTGCACAGCCAAAACACGCCAAAACCAATGGCGGCAGTGGACAGGACATCCTGGTAAGACCGTCTGACCCGGAGCATGGATTTTTTAAGGAATTTACTGAAAATGGCAATGACACAAATGAAATTGATGGAAAAATAGAGGAAATTATACAGCGTATCGCTGTCACCCAAAGAAAACGCTTGCCCCACCAACTGCAACAGCACCGGCAGGAGGGCATACTGAAAGATCAGATATGCAAGACCAATATTCTTTTCTTTGCCGGTGAGGGTGGGCAGCGGTTTCTTTGGATATTCCATCAGTTCAGCATCCTTTTCAGCTTGTAAAGTTCGTTCATGGCTTCGATGGGGGTCAGTGTTTCGACGGTAATGGCAGCCAGCGCATCGCATACCTGCTGGCTTCGCAGATCCAGCATGCTGATCTGCTCATCTGCTTCCTTGCAAACCACCACCGGTGCGGCAGTCCCGTTTTCCAAATCGGCCAGAATCTCTCTGGCCCGGCTGACAACGGAGGCGGGCAGGCCGGCCAGTTTGGCCACTTCCACGCCGTAGCTGTCGTCCGCAGCGCCGGGGACGATCTTGCGCAGGAAGATCATCTGATCGCCCCGCTTTTTCACCGCAATGTTGTAGTTTTTCACATTGGGCAGCTCGTTTTCAATGGTGGTCAGTTCGTGATAATGGGTGGCGAACAAAGTTTTCGCACCCAATTTTTTCGTGTTGGCAGCATATTCCAGCACCGCCCGGGCGATGGACATGCCATCATAAGTAGAGGTGCCACGGCCGATTTCGTCCAAAATCAGCAGGCTGCGGCCGGTGGCGTGCTTCAAGATGGAAGCCACTTCCGCCATCTCCACCATAAAGGTGGATTGGCCGGACGCTAGGTCGTCGCTGGCGCCGATGCGGGTAAATACCCGATCCACAATGCCCAGTTTCGCACTGCGGGCGGGAACAAAGGAACCCATCTGTGCCATCAGTACGATTAGCGCCACCTGGCGCATGTAGGTGGATTTACCTGCCATGTTGGGGCCGGTGATAATGGAAACCTGATTGTCCCGGCTACCTAGCTCCGTGTCATTGGGGACGAACAGAGAATCTTTCAGCATCACTTCCACCACGGGATGGCGACCGTCGGTGATAGAAATTTCGCTGCCCAGTGTCATTTCCGGACGGCAGTATCCCCGCTGGACAGCCACGGCAGCCAGACTGCACAGCGTGTCGGCAGCGGCTACAGCGGCAGCGGTGACCTGTACCCGGGCGGCCTGCTGGGCAAGGTATTCCCGCAGTTCGGTAAAGATCTGATATTCCAAGGCGGTTAGCCGATCCTTGGCAGTCAGCACCTGGGTCTCCAGGTCTTTCAGTTCCTGGGTAATATAGCGTTCGCAGTTTGCCAGGGTCTGCTTGCGGATATAGTGCTGGGGTACCTGGTCCATAAAGGATTTGGACACCTCAATGTAGTAGCCAAATACCCGGTTAAAGCCCACTTTCAGGGTGCGGATGCCGGTGGCCTCTTTTTCAGCTGCTTCAATGGCCGCAATGGTGCTGGCACCGCCGTCCATCAGCTCCCGCAGCCGGTCGGCCTCGGGATTTGCACCCCGACGGATAATGCCGCCCTCCCGAATGGTCAGGGGAGGATCGTCCACAATGGTGCTTTCGATCCGGGCAGCACATTCCTCCATGGGGTCGATGGCATCGGAAAGTTTGCGCAGCATGGGGGCATCCATGGTGCCCAGCAGCGCCTTCACTTGGGGCAGCGCCCGTAGACCCTGGGCAAAGCCCAATAGATCCCGGCAGTTGACGGTGCCGGTGGTAATGCGGGCCATGACCCGCTCAAAATCGGTGATGTAAGAAAGCGCCTGTTCCAGTTCGCCCCGGCCAATGGTGGCGGTCACCAATTCCTCCACCGCGGCGTGGCGGTGGGTGATTTCCGATACATCCAGCAGGGGCTTTTCCAGCCAAGAACGGAGCATGCGTCCGCCCATGGCGGTGCGGGTCTTGTCCAGTACCCACAGCAAGCTGCCGCGCTTTTCTTTTGAACGCATGGTTTCTGTCAGCTCCAGGTTACGCCGGGCATCCATATCCAGCTCCATAAAACGGCCGGTGGTGTAATACTGCAGCACCCGGATGTGGGGTAGCTCGTTCTTTTGCAGTTGCAGCAGCGTCTGCAGCAGACCACCTGCGGCCATCACCGCAGCGGGCAGGCCTGCAAGGCCTAAAGCGTCCATGCCTGCACCAAAATGCTGCGTCAGGATGGCCTCCGCAGCGGTCAAATCCAGCAACTGCCGGTTGCCCTCGTTGACGCAACAGCCCAGCCGGCGAAACAGCGCATCATTGATGGCATCAACGGTCACGTTGTCGCCAAAACGAACCACCTCCGCAGGGGAGAAGCGGCCCAGTTCCGATACAGCAGAATCGGCATTGGGACAGACGGTGGCGTAGAATTCACCGGTGGAAATGTCGCAGAAAGCCAAGCCATACCGGCTTTCATGGCCACACAGGGCGGCAAAATAATTGTTGCGGCTGTCTTCCAACATACAACTTTCGGTGACGGTGCCGGGGGTGACGATTCTTGTCACTTCCCGCTCTACCAGACCCTTGGTCAGGGCGGGGTCGGTCATCTGCTCGCAGATGGCTACCTTGTAGCCCTTCTGTACCAACCGGGCGATGTAGGCATCTACGGAGTGGTAGGGCACACCGCACATAGGGGTCTGCTCTTCCTTGGGCTTGCCCCGATCCCGGGTGGTCAGGGTCAGATCCAACTCCCGGGCAGCTACCTGGGCATCGCTGTCAAACATTTCATAGAAGTCACCCAACCGGAAAAACAGGATGCAGTCCTGGTTTTTCTCCTTGATGGCATGGTACTGCCGCTGCATGGGGGTCAATTCATTTGTAGGCTTTGCCATAGGCGTAACCTCGTTTCTATAGTTTCATGATGCAATAAATTGTTTTTTACGATTTCAGCGGTGCAGCCGCCAAAGGCTCCCTTGTGCAAAGGGAGCTGTCAAAAATCTATGATTTTTGACTGAGGGATTGTCGTACTTGTACAACCCCTCCGGCAAAAATGAAACATTTTGGCCACCTCCCCTTGCACAGGGGAGGAAAAGCGCTACGCGCTCCATTTGCTGCGCTAAACAACAATTTACCGCTCTAATTCTCCGGTCAGACTCCAGGTATTATGGCCGGTGATGGTGATGTTTTGATACGTGCCGATGAGACTGTCATCGCCGCAGAAACGCACCAACCGTCCACCCTCGGTGCGGGCGGTGAGCTGATCTTTGTCCTTGCCGTCCACCAGACAGCGGAAGGTTTTGTTCTCATAGCTGTGATGGATCTCCTCGGAAATGTGGTTCTGCACCGCGCAAAGCCGGTCGAAACGGCGGCTCTTGTCTTCCTTGGGGGTGGGATCCTCCATTTTTGCAGCCGGCGTACCGGGGCGGGGGGAGAAGATGAAGGTAAACAGGGAATCGTAGCGCACGGCTTCGATGAGGGAGATGGTCTCCTCAAATTCTTCCTCGGTTTCCCCGGGGAATCCCACAATCACATCGCTCGTCAGTACCAAATCCGGCATGACGGACTTGGCATAAAGTACCTTTTTCAGATAGGTTTCCCGATCGTAGTGCCGGTTCATGGCCTTCAGCACCCGGCTGGAGCCGGATTGGAAGGGCAGATGCAGCTGCTTGGCGATTCGGGGATATTTGGCCATGGTGTCAAACAGCTTTTCACTGGCATCTTTGGGGTGACTGGTCATAAAACGGATGAGGAAATCGCCTTCGATCTGGGCAATTTGCGCCAGCAGATCGGCAAAATCCACGCCGCAATCCAAGTCCTTGCCGTAAGAGTTGACATTCTGACCCAAAAGGGTGATCTCTTTGCAGCCGTTTGCGATCAACTCTTTGCATTCTGCCAGAATATCCTCCGGCCGCCTGCTGCGCTCCCGGCCCCGCACATAGGGCACGATGCAATAGGTGCAGAAATTGTTGCAGCCATACATGATGCTGACCCAGCTTTTCAGGCTGTTGCTGCGCACCACCGGCAGGCCTTCGGCAATGGAGCCGGCCTCATCAGCAATGTAAAACTGGCGCTTTCCGAGGGTCAGCACTTTGTATAAAATTTCGGGGAACTGCCAAAGATGGTGGGTAGAAAACACGCCGTCCACATGGGGGAAGCTTTTCTTCACCCGGGTGGTGACCACTTCCTGGCCGGCCATACAGCCGCAGAGGAAGATCTTCTGCCCGGGGTGGCGGCGCTTGGTGTGGGTCAGAGCGCCCAAATTGCCAAAAACCCGCTGATTGGCGTTTTCTCGGATGGCGCAGGTGTTCATCACCACCACATCAGCGCCTTCGGCCTCGTGGCAAATTTCGTAGCCGCTTTCCGCCAGCATACCCCGAATCCGCTCGGAATCGGCCTCGTTCTGCTGGCAGCCATAGGTCTCCACATAGGCTTTCGGGCTGCGCCCGGCGGCGTGCCAGTATGCGGAAATTTTATCACAATAGGAGTGCTGCTGCAGCAGCTGCTCCTGCGAAATAACAGTGGTTTTGGTGTCCATGGTTGTGCTCCTTCTTGGGTGCGATATGAATGATTTATTATAACATTTTGAAGCCATTTTTGCAAGCATTTCGCCACTTTTCCCCCAAAGGAAAAAATGGAATTTCTTTGCGATAGCCCTTGCTTTTGGCCTGTACCCATGGTAAACTTTACCTATCTTTTAAGAAAAGAGGAAACTTAAATGGATTGCAAATTCTGTGGACAACCTCTGCCGGAGGGCAGCAGCGTGTGCCCTGATTGCGGCTGGAGGGACGAGCCTTTGGCCGAGGAAGACCAGCAGGCATTTGAAGAGATGGTGCAGATCGTTCCGCCGGAGACCCAACCTCAGGACAGCATGGAACAGGCTGAGGAGGTTCTGGCACCGGAAGTCAAGAAAATGAAGCGCACAGCTGTCATTTCCGGCTGTATTGCGGTGCTGGCGATTTTGGCACTGGTGCTGTTTTTGGGATTGCGGAGCGGCTTCTTCCAACCCAATATTGATCCCACCCAGCCAACGCAGGATACCCAGCCGACCACCGGAACCATCCCGCCCAATGGCAATCCCGAGGATGTCACTTGTAAGGGTAGCTACACCGCCGACGACCAGCAGGCCGTCACGGATGCCGATGTGGTGGTTGCGACTCTGGGCGGCGCAAAGCTGACCAACAGCCAACTGCAGCTGTACTATCAGATAGAGCTCGTCAGTTTCATCAATGAGTATGGCTATTTCTTAAGCTATGTGGGTTTGGATTACACCAAGCCCTTGGATCAGCAGCAGTGCATGCTGGCAAATGGCTACACCTGGCAGCAGTACTTCCTGGAGACTGCCCTGGTGGCGTGGAAACAGAACCAGGCTCTGGCGCTGGAGGCGGAGAAGAACAACTTCCAGCTGGATGCCGAGACCCGTTCCTACCTGGAGGGTTTGGAGACCTCTATGGAGGAACTGGCATCTGAAAATGGATTTGCTTCCGCAGATGCCATGATGCAGGATGAATTTGGCTGTAACACCACCCTGGCAGACTGGGCTTCTTACATGGACGTGTCCCTGAACGGCTATCAGTATTATCTCCAGCTCTGCCAGGCGATTGAAACCCCCAGCGACGAAGCTTTGGCAGACTATTTCCAGGCAAACAAGGAAACACTGGAAGCCCAGGGCATCAAGCAAGACGGCAGCTATCTGGTGGATGTGCGGCATATTCTGATTACGGTGGATGGCGGCGTGGAAAATGAGGATGGCACCATCACCTTCCCGGATGCGGCGCTGGCTGCTGCAGCCAAGGCCGAGGCGGAATCGATTCTCGCCAAGTGGCAGGAAAATCCCACGGAGGAAAATTTTGCGGTGCTGGCGAAAGCGCATACTGCAGATGGAAACGGCGATGCGGGCGGACTGTACACCGATGTGGAACAGGGGCGTATGGTAAAAACCTTCAACGACTGGTGCTTTGATGACAGCCGTCAGAAGGGTGACTATGGCATTGTAGAGACCCGCTTTGGCTATCACATCATGTTCTTCTCCGGCCGCGGCGAGGACCTTTGGCTGACGAAGACCCGTCAGGCCTACCTGAGCCAGCAGCAGACGGCGTTGCTGGAGGGAATCCTGGAAGACTATGACATGAAGGTGTCCTATGACAAGATCGCCCTGGCCTCTATGGAGCTGGGATAAAAAACGACAGGAGCGTGTTTCCGCGCTCCTGTTTTTTAACAAGAAAACACCGGGCACTTCTGCGCCCGGTGTAATTGTTTAGAAGAACACATCCTTGGCTTTTTGCTTGATCTCCTGAGAGGCGGCAAAGGGGATGCGGGTGGTATAGCCCTGCTTGGCGGCCACGATCATCTTGGTGGGCCAGGCAAAGATTTCCCGGTTCCAGGTGGTGATGGTGTCGTTGTACAGCTCCCGGGCGGCGGTGATTTCTCGCTGCAGGTACATGTTCTGCTGCATGGCGTCCCGGATGCCCTCGTGGGCCTGCAATTCGGGATAGTTCTCAAAGGCCACATTCACGCTGCCGGCCAGCTTATCCAAATCGCCAACCAGTTCGTTTCTGACCGCATCGTGGTCGCCGGAACCGGAGCGGTAGCGGGCGATGTTTTCATAAGTGGTCTTATCCAGATCAATGGCCTTATCCAGAAGACGGGCGCAGTTCTGCAGCACCACCACGCGCTGCTCCAGATAATTGTCGATCTGGGAGGCGTTGGCCTGAATTTTCTGTTCCAGCTGGCTGAAATAATTCTTGGCCTTGATCTTCATAAACAGGAAGATCACGCCGGGGAAAATACCCAGCACCCACAGCAGAATTTCGAAAATGGTGGAACCTACGCCCACCTTTACGGGGATCTTCTTGGCGATGACATTGGTGTCCAGTCCTTCTTCACGGATCTGGGGGTTCAGTTCGTCCAGTTGATTAGCCATAATCATTATCTCCTTTTTACTTGATCACACGGGCATACAGTCCGTGGGTGTGTACGGTGGCTCCGTCCGGTTTCTCCGTCGAGACGGACATCACTTTGCTGGAACACAGGGGGACATATTCCTTCCAGGGCACCTGCACGATGTGGGGACGGCCGTCGTTGCCCATCACGGGGATGAGGTCCACCTGATCCAGCGTGTCATAGGAATGGGCGCTGATGCGCACCTGCTCGGCCTGCTTGTCCCGGCCGGTGTAGCAGGTCTTCATAATGGCCGGTGTCTTGGATTCAGGATGGGCCAGCAGATTGGAATCGATAGCATTGGCCAGAGCTTCGTGTTCCCGGGTGCTGTATCTCTGGCTCAAATCCGGCAGAGGATCCAGGGAATGCACCGGCCGCTCCTGGTACACCGGCAGCGCCAGCAGGGGGGCGAAGTCAAAATACACGGCCTTGAAATACTCGGCCTGTCCGCTGAGGAAATTCTTCCGGATCACCTCAAAATCGTGGGAGTGGAAGGCCTCCGGCTGGATCAGGAAGCTGCGGTTCTGGGAATGCTCGGTGACGATGGTGTTCATCCGCTGCTGCTTGAAGAAATCGAAATCGTCGCCGTAGCCGGTCTCGCTGCGCAGTAGATCCACCATATTGGTCTGGGCCAGAGGGGTGAACAGCAACCGGAACTGCACCTCGTGATCCCGGTCCAGGGCATCGAAGAGTACATCGAATTCCGTGTTGGTCATGGCCATGAAATTTTGGTTGTTTTCCAGGGCTTCCTCCGCCTTCTTGCGCAGCTTGCGCTCGCCCTTGCGCACCAGAGAGTCGATGGCCCGCTGGCTTAAGTCCTCCAGATGCACATTCAGTCGGCTAAAGCTTAAGTCTGGGCCGGCCTGAGCGCCGTAGTGCAGATAGGTTTCATAGTGGTAAAAGGGCTTGGGCTTGGTGACGGTGGCGTGAAGCGTCTGGCTGCAGGTGCGGGTGCGGCGCTTGCCGTTGCTGTCGGTATAGTGACTGGTCCAGCTGATGGTCTTGTAGCCGTGGTAGGTTTCCGTGCCCATTTTATGTACCCGCCGCCGCTCAAAGAGGAAGGGGTTGCCGTTGTAGCGGCCGGAGAGGATATCCACAATGGAATGTTCCTCATTGTCATAATCGGGGAAATTGTAATTTTCCCGCATGTCTTTTTCCTGTTCCTGGGAGAAAGATGGGAGAAAATCGAATCTCGGGATGGTTTTCTCGATGAGCTTGATGCCGTCCCAACTGCCGAACAGGGAATTGAGCGGGGCCATTTGCCTGCGGCAGATGGCCAGCAGTTCGGCTGCCTTCTTTTGTTCCTCGGCGTGGATCTGATTCAGGTTTTTGATCCTGGGGTTCAGTACCAGCAGCCAGAGCAGTTGAAGGCCCAACGCTGCCAGCGCCGCGCCTGGACCGGCAAGGGTGTTGGCGCTGAAAAAGATGACGATGGCGGCGATCACAGCAAGCACCATACCGATGATAGTCAGCATCCGCAGGGCCTTCCAGCGGCCGGCTTTTTTCTTGATCTGGTCTGCCTTTTCCTGCTGGGCGTTGTATTTTACCACAGCGGCGGCGTTTTCTTCCTTGTTTACACCGCTGCGGGCCACCAGTTCCTCAAAAAAGGCTTCAGCATTGGCATTGTGGGCATCCCGCAGGTGTTTTTCGTAATCTTCCAGAGGGTTAAAGATCATTTGGTCCATAAGCGCCTCCTGTCTATTTGTATTGGGCGTATTTTACTATATCACGACAGAAAAATACCGTCAACTGTTAAATCCTTGCGAAAAAATGCGATTTACCAATCGGCCTGCAATTTGTCCGCCAGGGGCAGGGTGGCGAAAAATTCAGCCGTAATCGCGCGATATTCGCCCAAATCCGTGGTCTTGCGTAGCTGTTTCCACAGCTTTTCGCTATCTTCAAAACGATGGTGCAGGAAGCTCCAGTTTTCCTTCATACGGAACATGGCGTTCCGCGCGCCACCAAAGACCACCATATATTCTTCCAGCAGCTCGTCGGAAAAAGCCTTCAGGCTTTCCTTCGTGGTGCCGCCCGGCGTCAGCATGCCCGGGTCGCCGATGAGGCCACGGCCCAGCATCACCGCATCTATGTCGGGAAATTGGGCGGAGAAAGTAGAAATATCCTCCATAGAATTGAGATTTCCGTTATAACACAGGGGGTTTTTGCTGTGGGCAGCAGCATAGCGGAACATTTCCATATCCACGCCGCCGGAGTAGAACTGCTTTCGCACCCGGGGGTGGATAGTCAGTTCCTTGATGGGATAGCGGTTAAATACTTCCAGCAGGGCAGGGAATTCTTCCGGGTCTTCAAGCCCTAACCGGGTTTTGACACTGATGGCAATGGGACTTTCGGAGAAAACCTTCTCCAGAAAGGCATCCAATTCCGCCGGATTACGCAGCATGCCTGCGCCCTTGCCCTTGGCTACCACCGTGCCGGAGGGACAGCCCACATTTAAGTTCACTTCCTCATAACCCCGCTCTTGGCAGACCCGGGCAGCCCAGAGGAAATCCTCTGCCACCTTGGTCAGGATTTGGGGGATCGCCACAAAGCGTTCGCTGTCTGCCATGGGCAGCTCCCGGCTCTCCTTGTGGGTCAGCGTCCGGTGCATGGTAGGGGACAGGAAGGGCATGTAATACCGATCCAAGCCGGAGAAACATTTGTGGTGGATGCGGCGGTAGATGCTGTCGGTGATGCCTTCCATGGGTGCAAAATAGTAGCGCATAAACTTTATTACCTCTAAAACGGCAGATTTATTGCAATTTTCTCCCGGCTGTGCTAGGATAAAGGAAGAAAAATCGGGAGGAAATGCAAATGATTCAAGATTTGGATTTCGGGAAACTGGATAATCAGTACCACGCCTGTCAGCCCCATGATGGGGATACGGCGGTTTGTTTCCGGGGTGGGGAAGTGCTGCTGCGGCGGGATGAACAGGGCCTTCTGCACCTGCCGACTTGGCAGCAGGTTCGAGCCTGGTGCGGTGACTGGTCTCGTTGGAGCGAGGCGGAAAGCACCTATCTATTCACCTTGCAGGAGGAAAAATTCTTCCTGTGGATGGGGCAAAGCGGGGATTGCCCGGACGGGGCTTTCCGCTATGAAAAAGTAGCAACCCTGCGGGAGCTGACTTCCAAACCTGTTTGCTTCGGCGTGCTCACCGCATGGCATCTGTACACCTGGTATCGCAATAACCAATTCTGCGGTTGCTGCGGCAAGCCTACCCATCACGATGCCGTTGAGCGGATGATGCGTTGCCCCAGCTGCGGCAATATGATCTTCCCCCGCATTGCCCCGGCGGTGATTATCGCCGTGACCCATGGGGATAAGTTGATCCTTAGCCAATATGCGGGTCGGGGCACGACTCGTTACGGCCTTTTGGCGGGCTTCATCGAGATCGGTGAAACCGCGGAAGAAGCGGTGGCCCGGGAAGTGATGGAAGAGGTGGGGCTGAAGGTCAAAAACATCCGCTATTATAAGAGCCAGCCCTGGGGCATCGCGGGAAATCTCTCCATCGGCTATTTCTGCGATCTGGACGGCTCCGACGAAATTCACCTGGATGAAAATGAACTGGCCAGCGCCGCTTGGTTTGACCGCAGCGATCTGCCTGCCAAGGATGACGGCATCAGTCTCACGAGGGAAATGGTCCGCATCTTCGAAGAAGGCCGCGAACCTCGCTAATGTACATATTAAACCACAAAACCCGCCCGTTTTCAACATCGAAAACGGGCGGGTGTTCTACTTACTTACTGAAACCGTTCATTGGTCATCATGGGGGCGAAGAAGTCCTCAATTTCCTCCCGGGAGGTATTGGGGTCAGTGGAGGCGATCAGATAGCCGGGAATCTCATAGCTGTAGTCTGTCACTTCCCAATGGAGCCAGAAGAGTCCCTGCTCCGGAGCCAGGCCGTAGTCGCCGATGATGATTTTCTGGGTGTTACGATCATCAGCTGCAATGCTGCCGTCTATACACAGCCCACCCGGATACTTTTCATTTACCCCTACACCGATCATTTCCAGCGGGGAATAAAACCGATATCCCTCCGGCCAGCGGATCTCGATATCCGCCAGCGAGTGATTAGGCAAATTGGGATGGTACACCACCATACCTGTAAGGATAAATTCAAATTTTTCCGTTACCCGGCCGTCCTCCCCGACCCACATACCGTACATCGTCCAGTCTAAATTCCAAGTGGTGATGGCAGGGTCGTTATCGCAATGGGTGTAAATAAAGTCCCGGAAATGCCGCAGGACATCGTAGTAATCGGAGTTTGGATCTGCGGTGGCCACCAAGAATTGACCGAATTCGTCTCCCCAGTAGGCAATGAAATATTCCTTTTCCGTGTCGATGGCCCAGATACATTCTGCCGAGGCACCGGTTTCTTGGTTCTGGTAAACGGATCTTGCGATATACTGTCCCGGGCCGCCGCCGATGCAGAGGTCACCCTTTGCCTCAGATGGGGCTGTGGGCTGAAAGCGAAATGTTTCCGGCAGGTCGACGTTCAGCTGAAGATAGGTATCATCGGCTTTTTCTAGAATGGTTCCATCCAAGCTGATCGAAAAGAAATCCATCGTCGTCCCGGTGGGATGGCACACATAGGCCTTCATTTCCCAGTCCACGGAATAAGATTCAGGCGTTGCGGGTGTGGATGGCTCGGTGGACGGAGGCGTGCTGGGTTCCGTCGGCGCCGGGGTGCAGCCGGGGAGCAGAATGCCTGCCAGTAATGCCATTGCCAAAAGAAGTGCCAAAAGTCCGTATTTTTTCATATGAATACTCCTGTACCGGCTCCCCATTACAGGGAGCCGGTTTTTTGTGTGCGTTACTGAAACCGTTCATCGGTCATCGTTGGGGCAAAAAATTCCTCAATTTCCTCCCGGGAGGTATTGGGGTCAGTGGAAGCGATCAGGTAGCCGGGGATCTCATAGCTGCCGTCCGGCACCTCCCAATACATCAGAAAGTATCCCTGCTCCGGCGCCAAGGCGAAGCTTCCGGGGACGATTTGGCTGGTATGAAGATCATCCGACAGCAGCATACCGGTCAGAAAGTAGGAATCCTCCCGTTCAATTGTAAAGCCGAGCGTGTGTTCATTAGCCTGTTCGGTGTTAAACCGAAAATCCTCCGGCCATTGAATGGAAAGCTCCAGCCGACCGGACTGCGGATCGTCAGGATAAACGGCGCTCTTGCCAACCATATGAAATTCAAAAGTGTTTTCCACCTGGCCATCCTCGCCAATCCACATGCCGTGCATTGTCCAGTCAATATCTACTTTCTCCGGAGAGCAGCCACAACACAGCAAGGACATTACCGCAATTCCTAAAACCAATAACAATAACTTGGGATATCTCACAACAATCCTCCTTATTCTTCACTATACTGCGGCTTCAGACGGTTCGTCAGCGGCTACGGCAGGAGAAAGGGAAGCGAGCAGTGCGAAAACAAGGACAAAAGCAACGAGTTTTCTTTTCATAAATATGCTCCTTTCAGGTGTCGTCGTTGGCTTACGGGCGAAAACAGTATTTTAGCGGACATACCTCCTTTTCTTTTATAGGAAAATATTACCATGTACCACTTTTTCAGTCAAATGAACAAAATATGAATGGCAGTAAAAAGAATGTGTGAAAATTTGTTGCATTTGCCATGTCACCGTTTTGTTTCTGAATACATAAACCCGCCCGTTTTCAACATCGAAAACGGGCGGGTACCATTTGAAACGGATCATCGGTGGAGGCTAGGGAGTAACAGGCCAATCATCGATATCGCTACCAGTTGGCAGGGATCAAAGAAATAAAATACGCAGACAGTTCCTCAGCGCTGTAATTGCCGCTTGAGGATGCTACGTAATAGACTTTGCGGGCGTGGTTAATAAAGATCCAACGGTCCAAATTTGAGTCGAAGCCTACCGTGATCTGAACTACTTCACCCGACCTGCTGTCTCCGGCGACATAATAAGAAAAACGGATATCATCCTGCTGGTAGACGGGATTTTCACCTTCGGTCTCAATAATCTGCAACCAAGTCAGACGGTCGAAAGGTAAAACAGATAACTCAAACTGTGGATCACGAAACAGTTTGTTCGTCTTGTGCCCCTGGACAACGATCTGGGTCGTACCCGTCTGTTTGCCGTTGACGTTAAAGCATACGGCGTTAAGGGTGTAATCAAGTGTCGTCGTGTGTGGCAACAGACAAATTAGTACTGCTGCCGACAGAATCAGCACTCCCGCAATAACGGCGATCAATTTGTTTTTCTTCATAGAAGATCAGTCCTTTCCCAGATACAGATAAATATGCATCCGAATAATTAGTATGCAGGCTCATAGGATAGATTTTCGCTCCAGCGTGTATGTGTAATTACTACCTCATCGTCAAACGCATATTCAACGGATTCAACGGTGTCGTAATAGTTCCCTTTGGCATTGTGATACATAGCGGCGTAATCAAACAGAAAATCTTGATTGTAATAATTTGTCGAATAGATCAATTGAAAAGTTCCGCCATCGGAATTGTTGACATTTCGATTCGAAAATCTATCATAGTGGGTTTCGTTGATAAAGTAACCGGCGGTTGCATATTCAAAAACGGCGCGCCATTGCCATTCGCCCTTATCGGCATTATAGACTTGGATGTATGTTGGCGTCCAGTTGGTAGCACCAATAAACATTAACAGGCTAGGCTCTGCATACTGGATATCGGGGATAACCAAGGAACACAGAGAATAAATCGTTCCAACTACGGCCGTTTGCGGAATCAAAGAAATAATGGTAATTGGGATGTTTAGATCATTCCAAAGGTCAACTAACCCGTATTTTTCCAAGAGGTTGATAGGCGTAGTTTGATTTAATGCGGTGTTCTGGGCAGCAGTTACTGTTATACGCCGCATATAGTACGTGTCTCCATTGTAGATATGCGGAAAATAATTTGGCCCGCCCTCCGGCGCCTGATCTTCTCCCGGCAGAGGGTTGAGATTATAGGTCGATGCACCGCCGGTAGAGGCAGGTTCCGTGGGATCCTCGCCGCTGATAACGATGATATAGGAGCCGTTGGGGTCAAGTCCCATATCGGAGAAGTCTGTTTTCAGCTCCGTTTGGAGGCTTTCATAATTATCGGCTGTGACATTATATGCTTCGTAGCCAGCTTCGGTGAGGGCGTCTACCGTTTCTTCCTCCAATGTCTGGCCGCCCCGGAGGGACCAGGCGGAGGCGTTGCCGGTGTCACCCTGCATTTTGGCTTCGAAAGCTTTTTGGTGATACTCGTTCAAAATCTCCTCTACCGTTGGCTGTGCAGACATTTCGTCAGCGGCGACGGCAGGAGAAAGGGAAGCGAGCAGTGCGAAAACAAGGACAAAAG
>JBGVMD010000048.1:0-7234 GCA_045124575.1 Faecousia sp. | reverse complement strand
AAAGGTGTGGTTTTTCTTTTTCGGTAAGGTATTAGAGATAGGACTCGAACAAATCTAAATGCGGCGCGGATGAGCGCCGCCGGCGAGGGCTAGACCGAGCCGAACAATGATTCAATCGAGTCCTATATCGTCCACCATAGACAGTCACCTTCGGGTGGCTGTCTTTTTTGTCAAGCGGGCAACCGCTTGCAGTGGGTCAGTTCATAGGTTCGAGTCCTATATCGTCCACCAAAAAGAAAAACCACACCGAAAGGTGTGGTTTTTCTTTTTCGGTAAGGTATTAGAGATAGGACTCGAACAAATCTAAATGCGGAGCGGATGAGCGCCGCCGGCGAGGGCTAGACCGAGCCGAACAATGATTCAATCGAGCCCTATATCGGGTGCTATTTCGTATACATCATCAGTAGCCGGAGAAAAGAACCCACTTGCAGACAGGCATGGCAGTATGGTATAATTTTATCTATACATTTATTAAATATAAGGAGTCGCCATGGAACAGATAAAAATTGCCTTTTTTGATGTGGACGGTACGCTGGTGGATATGCAGAAAAAGAAAATCTCTCCCAAGACGGTGCAGACGCTGCAGCGGCTGCGGCAGAAGGGAATCCTTGTCTGTATGGCCACCGGCAGAACTCCGGTCACCGTTCCCAAATTCGATGGCGTGGAATTTGACGCCTATCTTACCTTCAATGGTTCGCTGTGCTACAACAGCACCGATGTGATGTTCAGTAACGCCATCCCGGCAGAGGATGTACAGAAACTGATCCGCAATGCCGCCGCTATGGGAAGACCTGTCTCCATCGCGACGAGAGATCGGGTCACCGCCAATGGTCACGATGAGGATTTGGCACAGTATTATTCCTTTGCGGGAATCCCGCTGGAGGTAACGGAAGATTTTGAGGAAGTCTCTCGTCAGGATGTGTATCAGATCATGCTGGGCTGCAGAGCAAGCGACCATGGGGCGCTGCTGCAGGACGTGGACGGCGCAAGAATCACCGGCTGGTGGGATCGGGCGGTGGATGTGATCCCTGCAACCTGTAGCAAGGGCCGGGGCATTGAGAAAATTCTGGAATACTATGGCATCGACAGGGAGACAGCCATTGCCTTCGGCGACGGCAACAATGACATTGAAATGCTCCAGGCCGTGGGCACTGGTGTGGCCATGGAAAATGCGTCGCCCCAGCTCAAGGCGGTGGCAGATGATGTGTGTGGCCATGTGGCAGAGGATGGTATTTACCATTATTGCCTCCGGAACAATCTAATTTGAATACAAAACAACGCCATCCGTTCAGGATGGCGTTGTCGTTGTATATGGAATTACTTCACGAAGACCATGATGCTGCAAGCAGCGACGGAAATCTCACCGGTTTCAACGCTAAGGGTCTCACTGCCGGAACGGGTGGCGTCCACGATCAGCTTCCACTCACCATCCAGAGTGAAGGAATCAGCCTCTGCGGTGGGGTTGATCAGAACCAGTGCCTCGTTGCCGTTGGCATCCTTGTAGGAGACGGTAATGCCGCCGCCGGGCAGCTTGCCGAAGGTCAGGATGGTGCTGTCGTTGCTACGGAAGATCTCGTAAACTTCACGCATCTCGATCAGGCCCTTGTAGTACTCCATCATGGCGTACTCATTGGAGCC
The DNA here is from genome assembly GCA_045124575.1 of Faecousia sp. Classification (GTDB taxonomy): domain Bacteria; phylum Bacillota; class Clostridia; order Oscillospirales; family Oscillospiraceae; genus Faecousia. The sequence continues at coordinate 5,596 of JBGVMD010000048.1, read as the reverse complement.
GGGAACCAGAGCGTCCCAAACGATGTTGTTGACAGCATCGCTGGCATTGTAGGAGTTCTCGTTAAAGCCGGTGCTGTCGCTGGCATCGGGCTTGGAACGGATCATTTCCTCACCGGCCTGCCAGAAGGGAGTGCCCAGAGCGGTCATTACAATACCGGCGCCCAGACGGTTCATGGCCAGACGGGCCTCGACAGTATCGGAAGCATTGGAAATAGCCAGCTTGTCCCACAGGGTGTTGTTGTCGTGGGCGGACATGTAGTTAATGACCATGCCGTTTTTAACAGACCAGCCGGCACCTGCGCCGTTACCGCCGGCGATGCCGAACTGCACATTGCCGGTATTGGCGGCATACTCGCCGTTGATGTAGCCCTGACCCTTCTGCTCAAACACGCTGCCCTTCAGACCGTCACGAATGACGTCATTGAAGACGGATACCGCACCGGCAGCGCCTTCAGTGGTGGTGATCTTACCGATGTTGGGCTGGGTGGCCATGGTGGCAGTGGTGGTGCTGCCGGCCATATTCCAGGCCTCACCATAAATGATGGCGTTGGGGTTGATGGCATGGACAGCCTTTTCAATGGCCTGCATGGTTTCTACATCGTGCAGACCCATCAGGTCAAAGCGGAAGCCATCCAGATTGTACTCGCTGGCCAGGAAGGAAACGGAGTCCACCATGTACTTGCGGTACATATAGCGCTCGGAAGCGGTGTCGTTGCCGCAGCCGGAAGCACTGGTGTTTTTGCCGGTGGTATCATAGCGGTAGTAGTAATAGGGGACTACCTTGTTCAGGTTGGAGTTGGCATCAAAGGTGTGGTTATACACCACGTCCATGATGACGCCCAGACCGTCGGCATGGAGGGACTGCACCATCTGTTTGAACTCGTTGATGCGGACCTCGCCGTGATAGGGATCGGTGGAGTAGCTGCCTTCCAGGCAGTTGTAGTTTTCGGGATCGTAGCCCCAGTTGAAGGAGGGGTTGCTTTCGTCCACGCTGGCATAGTCGTAAACCGGCAGCAGATGGATATGGGAAACACCCAGATTCAGCAGATAGTCAACGCCCACGGCCACGCCGCTGGCATTGGACAGGCCATGCTCGGTGAAGGCCAGATACTTGCCCTTGTACTGGGACTCAGCGATGGTGTTGCTGAAGTCACGGACATGGATCTCCCAAATGGTGGCATCGGTGTACTTTTCCAGGGTGACGACCTTGTCGTTTTCCCAGTCAGCGGGATCGGTGGAGTCAAGATCAATGACCATGCCCCGGTCGCCGTTGACACCACAAGCCTTGGCATAGGGATCAACTGCTTCCTGGGTGCCTACAGCGGTGGTCACAGAGTAAGTATAGTAGGTGCCGTGGCCGGTTTCGGGAACAGTCAGTTCCCACACGCCACGGTCGGCCTTGGTCATGTCCAGATTGGCATGAGCAGCCACATCATGGCCGGCAGTGAACAGGTTCAGAACCACCTTGGAAGCGGTGGGAGCCCACACCTTAAAAGTGGTGCTGCCGTCAGCGTTGATGGTGGCACCCAGGTCGTTGCCGTCGTAGGTGTACCTGGAAATAAATTCGGGGCTGTCAAACACGGTGGTAGGAACAACGGTCTTGGCTTCCAGACCTTCGATCTCCAGCGTATAAGTCTTGGACAGATCCAGTTCTTCTGCCACGGTAACAACACCATGGGTCACCTTGTTATTCAGGGTGCTCAGACCGGTGACTGCGACCTGACGGTCACCCTCCATCACCTTGATTTGATCCAGGGAGGTGATGCGGGTGGCTTCGGGCAGATTATACTTAATGGTGGTCAGGGAGGTAATAGCTGCAAAACGGATCGTTGCCTGTGCAGCGGTGGCATCCTCTTTGCTGTGATAAATCATTTCGTCTCCTCGCTTCAAATAAATTGTCACATCGCCGTTCATATCGACATAGCGATCGCCATCGAAATCCTTGGTGCCACCGGGCCAGCTGTTACCGCCGACGCTGGTGCAGTCATAGATGGCAATAAAGCCTGCGCGGGTCACATCCTTGGGGATGTTCACAATGCACTTGACGCCATATTCGCAGGAATAGACCGCATAGCTGTGGCCATCGCCACCCTCGGGCCAAATCCAGAAACTGGCGGTGCTAACATCTCCGTCATAGTCCCAGTAGATGGTGAGCTGATTGGTACCTTCCTCCTTGGGGAGTGTAGGCTCCGGATTGGTGGGTTCAACGGGAGTGGTGGGAGTTGTGGGGGTGCTGGTGGGATTTTCCTGACCGCAGGCCGCCATGCTCAGCAGCATAACGAAAACCAGCAGCAGAGAAAGAACGCGATTTCGTTGATTTGTCAAATCAATTACCTCCTCTTTTTTGTTTAGTTGTCCGCTGAAAAATATAGCATTTCTGAAAGGAAATGTCAATATTGCGCCGCCCTTTTGCAAAACTGCGCAAGGGATTTTGGTTTATTTCCTGCCGGTGCCTTTGCGGTAAGCGGTAGGGGACTGCCCGGTGGCTGCCCGAAAAGCGGCGGTAAATTTGCTCTGGGTCTCATAGCCCACTTGGGCAGCAATGGAAGCAATGCTGTCATCGGTGGAAGAGAGCAGTTCCATGGCTTTGTGGATCCGCAATTCCTTAAGATAAGTTCCAATGGGCAGACCGTAAGCCCGACGAAATTCCCGCTTCAAAGTGGAACTGTCGATAAAAAACTGCTTGGACAGAGCCTCAATGGTGTAGCGCTGATGGAGATTTGTTGTCAGCAAATCATGGATTTCCCGAATCCGTTGAGGTTGCGGCGTTGCGATCCGTGTTGTGCTGGGGTCACAGGCGGGACAAACCACATGGTTCATTTCCTCCATGATGCGATGCAGCAGCTCCGCCGGTGCCGTGGCGGCAGCCCGGTAGTAGACCTCTTTTCCGGCCCTGCGGCTGACGATGAGCCCCGCAGAACGAAGCTGCCGAAGGTGGTGGGACAGGGCGGGGCTGCTCATTTCCATCATGGCAGCCAGATTGATGACACATTCTTCGCAGTGACACAGGATCCAAAACAGCCGTAGCCGGCTGCTGTCACTGAGCAGTCGAAACAGTTCCGCAATGGCAGTAAAATCCCCATCCGACGGAAGATGCCGCAACAAAGCATGGCTGTGCCCACTGTGGGCGTGGGGAAGAGAATGGTCGGGCATGGTGCATTCCTCCTTTTTCTTCATCATAGCATCCAGATGTCTGGATTGCAAGAAATTGTTCCATTTGGGTTAAATATTAATCCAAATGGAATATATCATTTCCTAGAAATTGACTTGATAAACGGAATTGCTATAATAGGATTATCCTTAAACAATGACTTAATTGAGGGAGGAACCTAAAATGATTAAAAAATACAATGTGGAAGTGGATTGCGCCAACTGCGCCGCCAAAATGGAGACTGCCTGTCAGAAGATCAGCGGCATCAATTCCATTTCTATCTATTTCATGGCGCAGAAAATGACCGTGGACTTTGCTGACGGACAGGACATCAACGCCATTCTCGATCAGATCGAGAAAACCTGTAAAAAGGTAGAGCGCAGCTTTGAACTTTACCGCTAAGGAGATACCATGAATAAAAAGCAAAAGCGGATGCTCACCCGTATCCTGCTGTCAGCGGCGGTGCTGGGGCTTGTCCAGTTCATTCCCGCAGAGGGCTGGCTGAAATTTGCTCTGCACATGGCGCCCTATCTCATCATTGGCTATGACATCCTTTGGGATGCCCTGCGTGGGTTGTGGAACCGCCGTCTTTTTGACGAGAATTTTCTCATGGCGGTGGCCACGGTGGGTGCCATTGTGTTGGCGGTCACCCAGACCGGGGACTATATGGAGGCCATCGCTGTGATGCTTTTCTACCAGGTGGGCGAGCTGTTCCAAAGCTACGCCGTGGGCAAGAGTCGACGTAGCATAGCCTCTCTCATGGACATTCGCCCGGACTATGCCAATGTGGAAGTGGATGGCCGTCTGGTGGAAGTGGATCCGGAGGAAGTGGAAATCGGCACCGTCATCGTCGTTCAGCCCGGCGAAAAAATCCCCATCGACGGCGTGGTGCTGCATGGAAGGTCCAGCCTGGATACTGCTGCGCTCACCGGTGAGAGCCTCCCCAGAGATGTGGAGAAAGGGGAAGAAGTGGTCAGCGGTTGCATCAATATGACGGGCCTCTTAAAAGTGAAAACCACCAAAGCGTTTGGTGACTCGACTGTATCGAAAATTTTGGATCTGGTGGAAAACGCCGGCGCCCGGAAATCCCGGCAGGAAAAGTTTATTGCCCGTTTCGCCCGGATCTATACCCCGGCTGTGTGTATGGCTGCGGTGGTGCTGGCGGTACTGCCGCCGGTGGTGCGGCTGGCACTTTTGAACATGCCCGCCGATTGGAGCCAGTGGTTCTATCGGGCGTTGACCTTTTTGGTCATCAGCTGCCCCTGTGCATTGGTGCTGAGTGTGCCGCTGACCTTCTTTGCCGGTTTGGGCGGTGCCAGTAAGGTGGGCGTTTTGGTCAAGGGTGCGAATTTCCTGGAGGAACTGGCCAAGGTGGATACGGTGGTCTTTGATAAGACTGGCACCTTGACCCAGGGCGTTTTCCGGGTCACCGGAATTTATCACAATGCCATCTCCGAAGAAGAATTGCTCCAATATGCCGCCTTGGCAGAGTGCAGCTCCCTGCACCCCATCAGCAAAAGCATTCAGCAGGCCTATGGCCGGGAACTGGACCGCAGCCGGGTGTCGAACATTCGGGAAATCGCCGGCAGCGGCGTGATTGCCAATGTGGACGGCAGGGAAGTGGCCGCCGGCAACCAACGGTTGATGGCTGCTTTCTGCATTGCTTGCCCGGATTCTGCTTTGCCCGGTACCGTGGTCCATGTGGCCATCGACGGGCAGTATATGGGTCAAATTCTGATCTCTGATGCCCCAAAACCCAATGCGGCCCCCGCGCTGAAAGCACTGAAAAAGACTGGCGTGCGGCAGACCGTTATGCTCACCGGCGACCGGGAAGCCGTTGCTGCACAGGTGGCGGCGGAACTGGGCATCGACCGCTATTACAGCCAGCTTCTGCCTGGTGACAAGGTGGAAAAGGTAGAGCAACTGCTGGTTGCCCAGCGGGGCAAACTGGCCTTTGTGGGCGACGGCATCAACGACGCTCCGGTGCTGTCTCGGGCCGATGTGGGCATTGCTATGGGTGTGCTGGGTTCGGATGCCGCCATTGAGGCAGCGGATGTGGTGCTGATGGATGATGACCCCATGAAGATTTCCAAAGCCATCGCCGTTGCCCACAAGTGCATGCGCATTGTCCGGCAGAATGTGGTTTTCGCCCTGGGGGTAAAATTCGCCTGTTTGGTGCTGGGCGCCCTGGGCATGACCAATCTGTGGATCGCTATTTTCGCCGATGTGGGCGTGATGGTGCTGGCCGTGCTCAACGCCATCCGGGCCATGATGGTAAAAGAGTAAACAAAAAGCCATGGAGCATTTTGAACCGAACCAGTAAAACTGGACAATAGACAAAAAGCCCCCTGATGTAGGATAATAACTACATCAGGGGGTGTTGTTATGTCCGGAAAGAAAGGCATGAAGAAGTATCCCGCAGGGATACGGGAAGAAATTGTAGCA
>JBGVMD010000047.1:0-45871 GCA_045124575.1 Faecousia sp. | reverse complement strand
GATGCGGTCCTGGTGGGAATAGGTCAGATTGATGGAATCGGCTTCAAACAGATTCTTGATATGATAGTGCTTCCGAAGCTCCTGGGTATCATAACGCTTGGAGTCCTCCGGGTGATTGGCATAGCGAACATCGAATTTCATCTAAAACACTCCTTGGATGGTAATGATTAAAAAGAGGGACGCATGGTGAAACAGAAGGAAAATTCCTTTTCATCCAGGCGGTACATTTTCTCCAGCTCCGGGCCGCAGGAATTGGAGCCGATACCGGAAACCTTGTAGTCAATACGCAGATGGATCTTTCCATCGGAAACCAGCTCATCAGTATGCTCCGCTTTGGTCAGTGCTGCGGTGGAATATTGAGAAACGCAGACCTCCATGTCCGCGGCGGCAAACTCCAGATCACCGATCCGCAGCCAACGGGCGGAAGTGTGGTTGCCATGCTCCTGAGGGCGCACATAGTGGACATATTCCTTTTCCGCAGTGCTTTCAAACAGGCCAATACGACCGGCATGACACAGGTCCCGGTAGCTCTCGTAGGGGCCGTTGGCATAATAAGCAAAATGGTCCATCTCACCGGGCAGGCTGAATTCATAACCCATTCGGGGCAGCCAGAAGGCATCCTTTCGGATATTGCCCTGCAACTGGGTTTTTACAGTACCGTCTGCATAAACGCTGACCCTTTGGGTGAACTTCATCAGCGGAGCCCGGGAAATACCGGCCAGCGCGCCTTCCACCACGATACAGCCTTCCTCTACAAAGCAGCGGTAGATTTTGACAGAGGATTTGTCCAAATTCTCGCCCCGCCATTCATCCAGCTGCTGCCACATAAAGCGGGTGTCCCGGTCGTTATCCGTCGGGGCACGGAAGGCGGTGAGGATGGGCTTGTCCGCCAGCTGTTCCCGACCATCAATCAACATGCTGGTGAAGGCACCGTAATGCTTACTGAAAGTATAAAGGAATTGCTGGCCTTGGGCAATGATATCACGGTCGGTTTCGGTCAGTTCCAGCAACGCAGTTTCTTCCGTCTGCACCGCATCAAAGGGCAACGGATGCTGGGTATGGGCCCACAGCACACCGTCCTTCCAAAGCTCAGCATTCAGAAATACACCAAATTGGGCGGTGGATCGCTCATAAGGCACTTCGACACAGACCGAAGTATGGGGTGCGGCATGGAGCCACAGCTCTTCACGGACCACCACTTCCCCATCTGCCTCAATGGTGTAACGGAATTCATATTCTTCCAAATTGGTAAAGTCCAGCCGGTTATACACCGTCAGCACACCATCTTCATAGGAAGTACGGATTGGCTGATAGGCTGCTTTGGCCTCCAAAGAACCAGCCTTCAGGCTACGGTCTGAGAACACCAGGCCATCGCAACAGAAATTGCCATCGTGGGTCTGCTCGCCGGGGAAATCACCGCCATAGCGCTGGACGCCGTTCACATTCACCACGTGGTCGGTCCATTCCCAAATACAGCCACCAGTCAACTTGGGGTAGCGGTCAAAGAGTGCGTTGTAATCCCACACATCACCGGGGCCGTTGCCCATGGCATGGGAATATTCGCAAAGGAAGACAGGCATATTGATGTCATCGCAAAGAGCGAAGCGTTCCACCTCCTGCAAAGAGGAATACATCATGGAAAAGACATCGGCGTTGTGGATCTGACCCTTGCGGGAGGCATCCTCTGCATGCACCAGGCGGGAAGGATCCCGCTGCTTTGTCCAGCGGAGCATCGCCACCTGGTTGGAGCCATGACCGCTTTCATTGCCGCTGGACCACATGAAGATGCTGGGATGATTTTTGAAATGCTCCACCATCCGCTGCATCCGATCCAGGAACTCGTGCTTCCATTCTGCCTTGGTACAAGGCCAAGCGTTGGATTCTACATCATAACGGTAAGGCACATTGGGCAGACGGCGAAGGAAACCATGGGTCTCAATGTCTGTTTCACATACCACATAAAGGCCTAGCTCGTCGCAAAGCTGCAAGAACACGGGGGCGGGAGGATAATGGGAAGTACGAACGCAATTGATGTTCAGGCTCTTCATGAGTTCCAGATCCCGGCGCAACTCCGCCTCACTCTGGCACCAGCCCCGGTTCGGACTGGTATCATGGTGATTGACACCATGGAACTTGACGGATACACCGTTGACCAAAATGGCATAATCCGGGCCGACCTCGATCTTCCGCAGGCCGGCACGAAGGGTGATGATCTCCCCTGCACGCTCCAGCTTCACAGTATAAAGATGAGGTTTTTCCGCATTCCACAGCACAGGCTGTGCCGGGGCAAAATCAAAATAATCCACCATCTTTTGCTGGGTCAGCAAAGTATCGCCGTCAAAAATGCGGACTTCTGCTTCTCCGTCCAGCGTCAGCGAAATATGCTGATCGTCCGGAATCATCTGCACATCAGTGATGTGGCCCTCCGGGCGCTGCAGAAGATACACATCCCGGAAAATGCCGTTATAACGGAAGAAATCCTGATCCTCCAGATAGCTGCCGCAGCACCATTTGAGCACCTTGACCTGCACCGTGTTATGGCCCTGGTTGACAAAATCCGTGATGTCGAACTCTGCCAGCAGGTGGCTTCCCTGGGTGAAGCCCACGTAGTGGCCATTGATATACAGGTAGGCGCAAGAAGACACGCCTTCAAATACAAAATAGGTTCTGCCCCATTTGTCCAGTTCGAAGCTGCGCTGATAGATGCCGCAGGGATTGTCATCCGGCACATAGGGCGGATCGCAGGGATAGGGATAGTTGATATTGGAATAATTGGGATTTTCATAGCCATGCAGCTGCCAGCAGGAAGGCACGGGGATGGTATCCCATTGAGTCACGGTTTCCGGCACATCGATATCCCGCTGAAAATAGGCAAACTGCCAGTCACCATTGAGCATATGCTGCCGGGATACACCGCCGGGAATATACCAGGATCTGGCCGGGCAGCGGTTTTCAGAGGTTCTCTCCGGGTTTTCGTAATGACGCATAAACTTCCTCCTTTACGGACGGATGGAAATGACATGATGGAATTCGGTATAATCGGTCAGGTACACTGTGGCGCAGCCGGGCTGCTTGGTTTCGCTGTCCTCCTTGCCCTCGGTAAAGTGGTGATTGCCGAAGCAAGGGCCGACCTGCATGGAACCTTCCGGATTAGTGACGGTAAAGAAGCCGTCCTTAAGCACGATGACCTCGTCGCCGCAAATGGGCATGACCATATGGTCATTTTCAAGACGATCAATTCCGGAAAAAGCCAGTTCCACACGCCAAGGGGCACCCACAACACCACTGGTGCGGATATCCACATCGATGCCGTCTGCGGTGTCACGGACGGTCACATCAATGTCCATATTCGGGCCCCACTTCTTGGGACGGGACGCATTGTCCATCTGCCACCAGTCAGAAGTAGCAGGTTTTTCAGGGAAGGGCAGATAATACCAGCCTCGCATGGTTTGATGCAGGTGGAATGCACCGTTCTCCTCCCACATTTTTTCTGCCTTGAAAGCACGGTGCTCGCAGAAGCTGCCGCCGATCTTCACCGCCAGCTTGACAGAGCCATTATGTACATAGAGGAAATTAGACTTGTCCTTCATGACGGTGTAGCTGAAATTGCCACGGCGAACACGGGCAATGCCGGAATCGGCATAATAGGCCCGGAATTGGGTGGGCGTTTCGCAAGCGTCAAATTCCACATCCACCAGTTCGGGATACAGCAGGAACCGCCCCAGCAGATCAGGACACAGCAAGTCCTTTTCAAACACCACATGGAACGCATAGTTGGCCATGGCCAAGAACTCCGGGATGTTATACTTGGCACCCAGATACAGGTAGAAGAAGTAATATCCATCGGGATAGACCAGACGATCTTTGTCGAAGCGGGTGGAATTGGCGGTAAAAATGCTGTCGTCCGGTTCCCAATAGGTTAGCATCATGCGAAGGTTCCGGATCACATGCTGCTCAAAGCTGTCATCCCCCAGAGCATCCGCCAGCAGCAGCATGGCTTCATTATTAACGCCATTGTAGTTACCGGCACTCTTTTCGGAATACTCGCCGTCGCAATTGCAGTCGATGCCTTCGTTCAGATACTGGAAGGCCGCCTGGGTCAGATCCGCTTCGTCAAACAGCTTGCCACACTGGGCCAGCAGTCCGGCAATTGCCCAGCGATGGTTGGGAGTATGGAAGCCACCCTCCAACAGGCCACGGCCGCCCTTGTGAATGATCTTCTCCATGCGCTGCATCAGCAGCTTCTCTCCCTCAGGAAGAGTCGTCTGCTTCCGCAGATACCGATACATGGGCAGAATGATACCGATACAGAACGCAGTGTCGGGAGCAGAGAAGAAATTGCAGGTAATATAGTCGAACAGGCCGTTTTCATGCTGGGTGGAATCGACATAGTCAAAGCCCAGCATCATACTGGCCAGGATGGTTTCGTCGTGATAGTATTTGGTGTCGGGACAGCAATAGGCCGCTGCCAGGGATGCCAGCTGATACAGGGCGTGTTTTTGCATATAGACGCCATTGGGCATCACATAAGCGCCGTAATAGGGACTGTTTTTGTCCATATTTTGGGCGCGGAGTGCTCGCACAACCCGTCTTTGAGTATCACGCACCACACGCGCATAATGTTTTCTCATAAGCTGTCCTCCTTTTAGTTGTTTAGCCATGCAGCGCCCAAAATACCCGCATCATTATGGAGCTTGGCCAAAATGATTTGGGGCTTGTGCTTAGCTGCCTTGGCAAACATTTTCTCATAGGTTTTTTCCCGCACCGGCTGGAGCAATGCATCGCCGGCCAGGCTGACACCACCGCCGATGCAAATATAGGCGGGGCCAAAAATATTGATTAGATTGGCTAGACCCACCGCAAGATGGGTGGTGTAGTCCTCCAGAATCTGGGCAAATATCTTCTCCCCCGCTGCGGCACGGTCGAAGACTTCCTTTGCTTCCGTGATGTTCTCCCCGGTTGCTTCCCGGGCATGACGGATCAGGGCGGAGGCGGAGCCGTAGGATTCAAAGCAGCCGTTTTTGCCACAACCGCAGGGCTCGCCGTCCATGGCGATGGTCATGTGGCCGATCTCACCGGCGGCATTGTTGACTCCGGTGATCAGCTTGCCCCCCAGGATGATGCCGCCGCCAACACCCGTGCCCAGTGTCACCAGGATAAAGGAATCAGAATCGTAGGAACCGGCCTTATATTCACCCCAGGCCGCACAATCGGCATCGTTTCCGATAGCAACCGGCAGTTGCAGCGCAACCTCAAGTTGCTCTCTGAGGGGTCCACCTGCAAATCCCAGGTGGTCTGCGTCCTCCATCCAGCCGGTTTGGACATTGGCGGTGCAGGGAACGCCCACGCCCACCATGCAGATATCCTCTTTTTTCAGGCTATGACGGGCCATCAGCACATGGCACAACTCCACGATATTGATGACGATGCGCTCAAGGCTGGTGGGCAGGCATGTTTTGACGCTTGCACGGTCAATAATCTGACCGTTTTGATCCACCAGGCCGGCGGCGGTATTGGTGCCGCCAAGGTCGATTCCGATTCTATACATAAGCATTCCTCTTACGCAGTAAGGATAAAGGTTTTGATTTCAAAGGGGCCGAAATGAACATGGGAAAGATCCACTGGGGTGGGGTTTTCTTCCAGCATATCCGTTTCAGTAACAGACTTGATATAGGGATTGGCAGTAAAACTGCAATCGGTCTGCTTGCCCATGGCCTCGTAAACACGAACCAAGAGGGCGTTTTCTACGGTGTCCGCAGGCTTAATGGTGTCCACGATGATGTTCTTGCAATCCGGCAGGAAAATGGGGCCCAAATCGTCACAAAGGGAGGCGAAAATAGACATTTCATTGAGTTCTGCCGCCTGCTGCAACACATCGCTGTCTTGGAATGGGCCATCGAAGGGGTAGAAAGCATAGGTAAATTCCTGCGTTCCCCGATCCGCATTCTGATCGGGCATCATGGCAGATCTCAGGAGAGTCAAACGAATTTCGTTCTCCACCACATTGACGCCATACTTGCCGTCATTCAAAACTGCGGCACCGTGGGCGCCGTCGGTCAGCGCGGTGTAGCGGTGGTTGCAGACCTCATAACGGTCCTTGTCGGTCTGGTAAGAGCGATGCACCGGGCGCTTCACATAGCCGAACTGCACTTCGTGATATGCTTCATTAGCATAGGCATTGACGGGGAACGCAACTTTGAGCATTTTGTGCTTTTCCTGCCAGTCGATCTCGGTAATAAACTCCAAACGTTGTGCATCAGCGCCAAGCAGAATGGTCTGCTTCAAGATAGAATTATCCAGTTTCTTTTCCAATTCCAAAGTGGCGGTATTCAAAACCTGCTGACCGGAGATCTTGACCGCACCGTTCAGTGCAACGGGCATATTTTCGTACATGCTGCCAATTTCCCAGGCATCATAGCAGGTGTTCACATCCTTGAACATCAGGAAGCGATTGCCCTGCCCTGCCATATACTCGGTATCACAGCCGGGCTTTTTCACGCTGACCAGTTCACCGTCGTCATTGATCACGCAGCGGAGGAACCGGTTTTCCAGCACCCAACCGGCATCACTACGGAAAACTTTCGCCGCCTGTTGCGGCATAGATTCATCGTTCAAAGCGCAGGATTGGGCAGGAGCGTCAAGTGTGGGCCAACTGAAGGTATTGTAGAAGCATTCGGGCGCAGGATAACCGTCACCGACCATAGACTCGATGAAGTCCCAAGCATCCTCTGCAACCTCCCACAACTCCTTCTCTGCCCGTTCGTGGACGCGGGCGATGGAGGTGCCGGGGGCGATGTCGTGGAACTGGTTAAAGAGCAGTTTTTTCCAAAGGTCGGTCAAACGCTCTCTCCAGTTTTCAGGCATTTCCTTGCCGGAAAGCATTTGACGCGAGAGAATGAATTCCAACTGTTTCAAGGCCGTCTCTGCCTTGCGGATGCCCCGCTTGGTCTTGGTCTGGGAAGTCAAAGTTCCTCTGTGCCAGGCCAGGTACAGTTCGCCCCGGAAGGTGTTTTCTACATCTCCCAGATGCTCAAAATACTTCACCGGACTTTCCATATGGCATCTAGGCGCGCCTTCCAAATCGGCGCAGCGCTGGGCCATTTCCACCATATCCCGGGTGGGGCCACCGCCGCCGTCGCCAAAGCCGAAGGGGAACATCAGGCCATCAATGTTTTCCTGCTGAACCCGGTCCTCTTCCCAACGGGTGATCAGATCACCGGCCTGGAAATTGGCATTATTCTTCTTAAACGTATGGGACAGAACCTTGCTGCCATCCATACCTTCCCACCAGAAGACATTATACGGGAAGGGCTGGCATTCCGGATCCTGACGGATCAGCTTTTGGGTGGCAAAATACGGCACTTGGCACTTTTTCATAATTTGAGGCAGGGCCGCAGAGAAACCGAAGGTATCAGGCATCCACGCCATTTTAACATCCAGGCCCAATTCCTGACGATACCACCGCTTACCCCAAGCAAACTGGCGGATGAGGCTCTCACCGGAGGGAATGTTGGTATCACTTTCTACCCAAAGCGCACCCTCGGGATGGAACTTCCCTTCTGCCACCTTGTCCTTCACTCGCTGCCACACATGGGGATACAGCTCTTTCAGCCACTCCAAAATGGGCGGCTCGCACAGCAGGAACTGATAATCCGGATACTCCTCCATCAGCGCCAGCTGATTGGTATACGTACGGGCGGATTTGCGCATGGTCTCCTCCACCGGCCACAGCCAAGCCAAATCCAGGTGGGACTGGCCAAACACAGTGTAGTCCGGCATGGTTGAGCCGTTTTTGCAGGCCAGCAGGGGTTTGAGCACCTTGCCTGCCTCCACCACGGAAGCGGTCAGCTCGGGTTCGGGCAGTTCAAAATCGGCGGTATAAGTAAACTTTTTCAGGCCTTCCACGATTTTCATGGTACGAAGGCTCTTGTCCGGCAATTTCTGCACCAGAGAATACAGGGTCAGATAGTCCATGGCCACCTGATACAGTTCCTCATTCCACAGGCCAAAGGTGGACTTTCCCACCTTAACCTGTGCCTGAGGCGGCTCGGGGACGGACTCTTCGCCCCATGCCACCGGGCCGGCGCCCTCATTTCGGACGCCGTGACCGGCATAACACTCGGCAATGATTTCATAGGTATCCCCTGCTTTGGCGCTGCGGGATAGCGTGATAAAGCGGTGCTTCTTATCGATGGCACCGGTCTCCACACCGTTGACCCAAACTAGCATCTCTTCGGCGCAGTTCAGGGTGAACACCACCCGTTTCCCCTCCAATTCGGAAGGGATGCGGATTTCGGTTTTGAACCAGGCGTATTCCCATTTCTTGCCCCACTGGGTGGGTGCAGGAACATAAGGCCCTTTGACCGCTTCGTCAAAGCGCAAATGATCCATGGTAGTGAAACAGGAAAGGTTCAGCACGCCATATTCCCGATAATAATGCTTGGGAAATTGTGCTGCCCAAATTTTCAAGCGGTCTTCCCACTGTCTGCCAATGTTCATAAGGATACCTCTTTTGATTTTCACTTCATTCTTGCGTCAATCCAAGTGTAGCGAGGATCGACGACACGGTCGGTCCAAGGATTGTCGGGCAAATGGCGGATCATCCAGCAATAATACATGGGGAACGCAGGCGCAGTCACCTGCGGATGGGTCTTGCCGCCGGGGATGGCCGCCACTGCGCCATCTTTAATCTTGTAGACCTCATCATCCAGGAAGCAAGCGCCGAAGCCTTCGGGACGCTCATAGCGGTAGTAATACACTTCGGGCTGAGGATGGTGATGGGGGGTGTAGCTGGACCAGCCGCCCTGATGATTGACCACTTCGCCGTTTACCATATTGGAGTAAGGAGCATTCTTGTAGTCGAATACGGTTCGGACTGTACGCTTCATCTTATTATCATACACGTCCAAACCGAAAATGTCATCCCTGCAATCGGCCGGCGTGTAAAATTTTGCAGGGAAATTGCTGTCATTTTGCGTGGACTGCACCAATACTTCGCTGTCGGCGGCGGCTTTCACCGTAACAGGCACGCCGCGGCTGACATGGAGGCAATAGGGGCCTTCCTCAATGAAGGACTGGCGCAGGCCAGCCTCTTCCCTGCCCTCCCAGCTGAAGGTGACATTACCCAGCACCAGCAGGACAGCCATTTCCTCTTCGGGGCAGCAGAAGGTGCGCTCTTCCAAAGCCTTCATGCGATAGACCGTGATATTCATCATCATGTCGTTTTCCGCATCGCCTGCCCGGGAGAGAACCTTCACCCCGTTTTCAAATTCGGGATAGGAAAATTCCTTGCTCATACAATCACCTTAGTATTCGATCTCGCTGAGCTTCACAGGACGGTGCTCCAGCACGGACTTCTTGGCAGCGATGCCCATCAGCACGGGCTTCAGGCCGTCTTCCACGCCCACCAGGGTGTCGGTATCGTTTTCGATGGCGTTGATGAAGCCCTTGATCTCAGTGGCAAAGCTCTGCATATAGCGCTCCAGGAAGAAATACAGGGGCTTTTCACCGGTGACACCTTCAGCATTGGACAGCACAGCGGTGGACAGGGTGTCGTTGACAGTGGCAACCATGCCCTTGGAGCCAAAAACCTCGGCGCGCTGGTCATAGCCATAGGCGGCGCGGCGGGAATTATCGATGACGGCGATGGCGCCGTTTTCCATCTTCAGGGTGATGACAGCGGTATCCACATCACCTGCCTCGCCAATGGCGGGATCCACCAGAACAGCGGACTGGACATAGATCTCTTCTGCATCGCAGCCAGCCAGGAAACGAACCATATCGAAATCGTGGATGGTCATATCCAGGAACATGCCGCCGGAAACCGCTGCGTATTCAGCGCTCGGAGGCTCGGGGTCCCGGGAAGTGATCTTGATGATATGTACATCGCCCACCTTGCCATCGTTAATGGCCTGCTTGACAGCGGCGAAGTTGTGATCATGGCGGCGGTTGAAGCCCACCTGATACTTCAGATTGCTGCCCTTCAGCGCTTCTACCACTTCCTTGATACGGCCCAGGTCGTGATCGATGGGCTTTTCGCAGAACACGTGCTTGCCGGCTGCGATGGCTTCCAGAGAAATGGGAGAGTGGGTATTGGTGGAGGAGCAGATCAGCACGGCCTGGATTTCGGGGTCATTCAAAATCTCGTGATAATCCTTGCAGGTGTTCTCCACACCCATGGACTTCATCCATGCGGCGGTGGTCTCATTCATAAAGGGGTCGGCAACGGTCTTAATGCGGGCGTTGCGGACGTAGTTAGAAATGCTTTCGGTGTGCACCTTGCCGATACGGCCGGCGCCAATAATACCAACGGTAACCATATTTTACCTCCAAATTACAGGCCGGAATGTTCCCGGATGAATTTTCTTGCGCGGATGGCATACTCCAAAGGATTGGCCTTGGCAGGGTCCTGCTCAGCCTCCACCACCATATAGCCCTCGTAGCCGCTTTCGGCCAGCACACGGAAAATGGGGTCAAACTCCACACAGCCGTCGCCGGGGATGGTGAAGGCGCCCTGGCGGACACCCTCCAGGAAGCTGAGTCTTTCCCCACGGACACGGGCTACCACATCGGGGCGGATATCCTTCAGGTGGACATGCTTGATGCGCTTTGCATGGCGCTTCACCAGTTCGGTGGGATTTTCGCCGCAGTAAGCGAAGTGGCCGGAGTCAAACAGCAGGCTGACATACTTGGGGTCGGTGCCTGCCATAAGCCGATCGGTTTCGGCAGCAGACTGGACCACGGTGCCCATATGATGATGGAAAGTCAGAGCCACGCCGTACTTGTGGAGGCTCAGCTTGCCCAAGCGATTCAGGCCATCACAGAGCATATCCCACTCGGTATCATTCATTTCGTACTTGCCTTCGAAGACGGGCTGGGTTTGGATGCCCTGAGTGGAGTAGCTCTGTTCAGACACACCTACTACCTTGGCACCCATGGCGGCCAGAAAAGCTACATGCTTTTCAAATTCCACTTCCGTTTCCTCATAAGGCTTGGAGATCAGGAAGGTGGAGAACCAGGCATTGCAAATTTCAATACCACGAAGCTGGAGCATGGGCTTGAGAACGGCGGGGTCCTTGGGGTACTTGTTTCCTACCTCGCTGCCGGTGAAGCCGGCCAATGCCATTTCGCTGACGCACTGCTGGAAGGTGTTTTCACCGCCCAGTTCAGGCAGGTCGTCATTGGTCCAGGCGATAGGGGCAATGCCCAATTTCACATTTTTTCCGGTAAACATCGTATTTTCCTCCGAGAAAATCAATATTTTCTTGCTTTTTCGCGGTTTTCAATCAGATTTTCATAGGCCCGTTTCTGGGCTTCCACAGATGTGGTAGATGCCAGACCCACATTCCACCAGGCACCATAGCCATCGGTCATGGTCTTGGGCAGCACCTTGATATCGATCAGGGTGGAAACAGTCTGCTTCTTGGCGTCAATGAGTGCAGCCTTCAGCTCCTCCATGGTGGTAGCAGTGTAGGTCTTGCAGCCGTAGCCACGGGCCACCATGGCATAGTCGATGGGCATGATACCGCCATTCAGGCCGCCCTGCTCATCGCGGAAACGGAACTCGGTGGCCAGGTTGCCGATGCCGTTAGACATTTGCAGATTGTTGATGCAGCCGAAGCCGGCATTATCGAAGAGCATGATGTTAATCTTCTTCCCTTCCTGCAGGGAGGTAACCAATTCGCTGTGCATCAGCAGGAAGGAGCCGTCGCCGCACATGGAGTAGACTTCCTGCTCCGGGCAAGCCAGCTTAGCGCCCAATGCTGCAGAAACCTCGTAGCCCATGGTAGAGAAGCCATATTCCATCTGATAAGCATCCTTAGAGTCCGTGGTCCACATTCTTTGCAGATCACCGGGCAGGCTGCCGGAAGCGCCCACGATGATGGCATCCTTATCGATTTCTTCCCGAATCATGGCGATGGCACCGGTTTGGGTGATCTTACCGCCGGTAACATCCACAAACTCGGGGATTGAGCTTTCGTTGCGGGCGGCAATCAGAGGCTTAAAGTCCGCATCATAACGATAGGCTGCCAAGCGGGCATATTCTTCGTCCCAGGCCTGCTTTGCCTTTTCAATTTCACCGTAATAGCCGGTGCGGTAATTCTTTTCAATGAGTGCCTTGTGGGCCTGCTCCAGGGTGACCTTGGCATCACCGATGACCATGGTGGCATCCATCTTGGCGGCGTCAAAGGCGCCGATATTGATGGAAACCATCTTGGTAGCGCCATACAGTTCCTTAGAGCCGGTGGTAAAGTCGGACAAGCGGGTACCGACAGCAATGATCAGGTCTGCATCCCGGGCGATGATATTGGCTGCCAGGTTGCCGGTGACACCGACGCCGCCCAAATTCATGGGATGGGAGGCGCGGCAAGCGGACTTACCGGCCTGGGTCTCGCCAAAGGGAATCTGGAAAGCTTCGCAGAAGGTTTCCAGGGTCTGACCGGCTTCAGAATAGCGCACACCGCCGCCACAGATGACGAAGGGATGCTTGCTTTCACAAATCAATTGGATCAATTCATCCAGATCGGCCTGCACAGGGGCAGGACGGCGGATGCGATGGATCTTCTTCTGGAAGAAATAGTCGGGATAGTCATAGCTCTCGCCTTCCACATCCTGAGAAAGGGCGACGCACACTGCACCGGTATCGGCAGGATCCGTCAGAACCCGCATCGCCTGCTGCAAGGTGGACATCAGCTGCTCCGGACGGGTGATCCGATCCCAGAATTTGCAGACGGGACGGAAGGCATCATTGGTGGTGACAGAGGGGCAGTATTCCTGCTCCAACTGCTGCAGCACCGGATCAGGCTGGCGCACTGCAAAGGTATCACCGGGCATCAGAAGCAGCGGGATGCGATTGACAGTCGCACAGGCAGCGGCGGTAACCATATTGGCAGCGCCGGGGCCAATGGAAGAAGCGCAAGCGATGATCTTACGACGGTTATTCTGGCGGGCAAAACCAGCGGCCACATGGGCCATGCCCTGCTCGTTGCGGCCTTGATAGACCCGCAGAGCGCCGGGATTCTCATCCAACGCCTGACCCAAACCCACCACGATGCCGTGGCCGAAGATGGTAAAGACACCGTCAACGAACTTGGTCACTTCCCCATCCAGCTCGATGTACTGGTTATCCAGGAATTTCACAATGGCCTGGCCCACAGTCATTTTTGTCATTTACATTTCCTCCCGATCGCAGCATACAGTTTCGCCGTATTTTTCCTTACTGGCACGGATAAAGGCATGGATTTCTTCCGCCATGGGCATTTCCTCGGAGCAGGAATGAGCTGCCACCATCATGGAGGCCTGGGCACAGCCAAACTCCAAGCAATCATACATATCCCAGCCGCTGTACAGGCCATACAGGAAGCCGGCGCCATAGCCGTCACCACCGCCGAAGGATTTCAGCGCATCCACCGGGAAGGGACGAACTGTATAGTGCTTGCCGTCCACGGTATAGGCCGTAGAACCCTTCTTGCCGTGCTTGATGATGACGATCTTGGCATTTTGTGCGTGCCAATAGGCTGCCGATTGCAGATCGTTGCGGCCCGGCTCGATGAGGGCCTCCATCAGATCGAATTCCTCGCGGGAACCCATGATGATGTCGGCCTCACGGGCTACCATGGAATAATAGATGGAAATTTCATCCATATTCTTCCAGGAGTAGCTACGGTAGTCCACATCGAAGATGATCTTGGTACCGAAGCGCTTGGCCAGCATCACGGCTTTCAGCGCCGCTTCCCGAGAGGGAGATGCCGCCAGAGAGGTGCCGGAAATCAGCAGCATTTTGGTGTTCTTGATGTACTCTTCATCGATGTCATCCGGGTGCAGCTGCAGATCCGCAATGCAATTGCGGTACATGAGGATGCTGCTTTCGTCCCGGGAGAGGATCTCGGTGAAGGTCAGGCCGATCTTCTCCCCGTTTTCGCAGCGGCAGATCCGGGAGGTATCGATACCCTCTTTTTGGAAGAAGTGGGTCACAAAATCGCCCAGCTGATCATCGGAGACCCGGGCAAAGAAGCCGATCTTCAACCCGTGACGGGCTGCGCCTACCGCAATATTGGCAGGACTACCGCCCACATACTTTTTGAAGGTAGTACATTCTTCCAGGGGCTGGAAATAATCCACCGGGTTAAAATCTACCGCCACACGACCCAGCAGCACCAGGTCGAAAGGGCGAGAATTATCAAAGGTAATGTAGCTCATAAAGAGAGCCTCCTTTACAGGGCGCTACCGTCCCAAGTATCGACCTTTTCCTTCTTCATTTCTTCCTCGTCGAACCAGCGCATCGTAACGCACTTGCTCTCAGTATAGAAGCGGAAGGCATCCTTACCGTGGCAGTGGAGATCTCCGAAGAAGGAGCGCTTATGGCCGCAGAACGGGAACACGCCGATGGGTACAGGGATACCCACATTCACGCCAACCATACCGCCATCGGTGTTCTTTACAAACTCCCGGGCATAGTAACCATTCTGGGTAAAGATCACGCTGCCGTTGGCGAAGGGATTACGGTTCATCAGCGCCAAACCTTCCTCGAAGCTCTTGACACGCTTGATGCACAGCACAGGGCCAAAGACTTCCCTGTTACCGATGGTCATATCCTCGGTGACATGGTCGAAAATGGTGTGGCCGATGTAATAGCCATCCTCATAGCCTTCCACCTTCACATTGCGACCGTCCAGAACCAGCTGTGCACCTTCCTCGATGCCCTTTTCGATCCAATCCAGCACGAACTTTTGGTGACCCTTGCTGCCTACAGGACCCAAGTTGGAGGTCTTATCATAGGCAGGGCCTACCTTCTGCTCCTTGCACAGGCGCACCAGTTCGGCAACCAGCGCATCGGCGATCTCCTCTTCCACCACGATGGCAGGCAGGGCCATGCAACGCTCGCCGGCGCAGCCGAAGGCAGAGTTCATGATGCCGGCGGCAGTACGGGTGATGGGTGCGTCCTTCAAAACCAATGCATGGTTCTTGGCCTCGCACAGGGCCTGAACCCGCTTGCCGTGAGCAGCGGCGGTGGAGTACACATGCAGGCCCACCTCAGTAGAGCCCACGAAGGTGATGCCACGAACATCGGGATGGGTCAGCAGAATCTCGGCCTCGTTACGAGAACAGGGCACGATGTTGAACACGCCATCGGGAATGCCGGCTTCCTTATACAGCTCGGCAAACTTCATGCAGGTCATGGGAGTGGTGGAAGCAGGCTTCAGCACGAAGGTGTTACCGCAGACAATGGCCAAAGGTGCCATCCAGCCCACAGGAATCATGGCGGGGAAATTCCAGGGAGCGATGCCGGCAAACACACCGATGGGCTCCCGGTAGAGGGTGGTATCGTAGCCGGAAGAGGTGTCCATCAGGCTCTCACCCATCAGAAGGCTGGGCGCAGAACAGGCAAGTTCCGTCATTTCCAGCGCCTTGGCCACGTCACCAGCGGCTTCACTCCAGCACTTGCCGTTTTCAGTTGCCACCATCAAGGTCAGTTCTTCCTTATCCCGCTCGATAAGGTTACGCAGCTTCATCATAATGTTGGCACGGGTACGGACAGGGGTATTCTTCCAAGCGGGGTATGCAGCCTTTGCAGCAGCGATGGCCTTTTCCACCTCAGCAGCAGTACACTGAGGAACCTGGGCAATGGGATTGCCGGTGGAGGGGTCATAGATGGTGGTGAACTTCTGGCTTTCGCTTTCGATCCAGGCACCGCCGATATAGGGCTTCATAACAGGTAATTCTTTCATGTATATTCCTCCTACAAATAATTATCATATTTATAAAAGTGTCCCCTGAGGGCAGCACTTGTAATTTCCAATTTATTAGGTACTTTGGAACAAATGGGAAAATGAGGCACAGCGGCCTCATTTTCCCATTATCGCCGCTCATTATGTATGCATATTTGCTATATCAATGATTTTGCGTTGGATTGTTTTTAGCCGTTCAGGCATTCTGCCAGGAACAGCATGGCCAGTGCCTGTCCATAAGGCATCTGACGCAGTTCGATGTTTTTATAGAAGTCTTTGCTTTCCCGTCCCATGGGGGTGCCATAGGACACTTGGTTGACCACGCCGGAATCACTGATATGACCCAAAATGGGATCCAGTGCCCGATAAGCCACTTCAACCCACTGCTGATCCAGCAGGCCGGTGTGGACGGCCTTCAAAATACCGTAGCCAAAACCGCAAGTGGCGCTGGATTCCACATAAGAAGTGGGATCATCAATCAGCGTATGCCACATGCCGCTGGCGTCCTGATACTTTCCAAGGCTTTGAACCTGATTTTGAAGCACCTGGATCAGTCGCAGTTTTACATCCTCGTCCACTTCCACCATCTGCAAAAATTCCGGGATGGCGATGGTGATCCAACAGTTGCCACGGCCCCAGAAGGCAGCGGCAAAATTGTGGTTGCCATTGAAGGTCCAACCATGATACCAAAGGCCCGTTTCCGGATCGGCCAGGTATTTGGCATGGAGCAGGAACTGCTTCTGAGCTTCCTGAATGTATTCAGGCTTTTCTTCGATGCGGCCCATATTGGCCAGGAACAGAACGGTCATGAACAAGGTATCATCCCACAGTTCCTGATCATTGAGGGTATCGGAGGTCATATGCTGGAAACCGCCTTCTTTGGTGCGGGGGAAATCTGTCATGATCCAGCTGGCGGCTTCCCTGCAAGGCTGCAGGTAACGCTCATCAGCCAGGTGCTCACCCACATAGGACATGGTGAGGAAAGGTGCAGCGGTATTGACGTTCAGCGCGGGGAAGCCAATCTCCAGCTGGGCGTCAAAGAACTTAGTGAGAACATCCAGGTACTTCTGTTCCCCTGTTCTGGCAAAGAGCTTCCACAGACCATACAGGCCAACGCCCTGCGTCCATTCCCAGTGCTGATAACGGCGGATATCGTCGCCGGCCAGGTTGCGATCCTTCATACCGGCCAGGAAGATGTCATCATCTTCATACAAAATAGGAGTGAAGGCTTCGACCAGCTTTTCCAGTTTCTGTTCTAGGATTGCTTTCTGTGCCGTATTTTTCATAGGCATAACCTCAAGATTACAGTTTCTCTTCCAGTTCGTGCAGCAGGGGGATCAATTCTGCGGGAGTCTTGATGGTGTAGTCCGGCTGCCAGTCAGGCTCCTCAACCGTGTGGAAGTAACGGGGCGACCAGTCCAGCCAAATGGAGGTAAGCCCCTGCCGGTTTGCGCCGGCAATGTCTTTTTTCAGGTTGTTGCCAATCATGACGATGCGCTTCTTGTCCGCTTCCGTCAGGTTCAGCGCTTCATAGGCCTTCTCAAACATAATGGGTTCCGGCTTCTGCTTGCCCACCACTTCGGACACGATCCAGGCATCAAAGCAGTAGCCCAGGCCGTTTTCCCGGTAGACATTTTGGAAGGACTCCCACTCACCGTCGGCCACCAGGACAATGGTGAAGCCCTCGTCGTGGAGCTGCTTCAGCACCTCCCCTGCCCCGGGAATGAAATCTGCGGTCAGCACGATGTCACGTTCGTCCCGGATCTGGGTTGCCTCGTCGATGATGGTATCGCCGGAATCGGTAAAGATAATCAGTTTTTTATTTGTCATAGGAGAAACCTCTCAGCTTCAGCTCCTCGGAACGGTGGCAGGCAACAAAATGGCCGGGCTCCAGTTCCTTGTATTCCGGTGCCACCTGCCCACACTTTTCGGTGCAGTAGCGGCAACGGGTATGGAAGAAGCAGCCGCTGGGCGGATTTGCAGGGTTGGGGATCTCACCCTTTAACGGAATACGCTCGATCTGCACCGTCGGATCCGCCACAGGCACTGCAGAAAGCAATGCTTCCGTATAGGGATGAAGCGGCTTTTCAAACAGTGCTTCCGTTTCTCCGAACTCAACCATCTTGCCCAAATACATGACACCAACCTTATCGGAAATGTGCTCGACGACCGACAAATCGTGGCTGATAAACAAATAGGTCAGATTCAATTCCTTCTGTAGGTCACGGAGCAAGTTAATGACCTGTGCCTGAATGGAGACATCCAATGCGGATACCGCTTCATCACAGACAATGATCTGGGGCTCCACCACCAGCGCTCTGGCAATGCCGATTCTCTGTCTCTGACCGCCAGAGAACGCATGGGGATAACGCATCAGGTAGGTGGGGTTTAAGCCGACCTTTTCAGCCATACACTTGGCCTTCTGATCCATTTCTGCCTTCGGCATCTTGGGATAGTTTGCCTTTAGCGGCTCTTTGATGATATCAAGAACGGTCATTCTGGGATCCAGCGAAGAGTAAGGATCCTGGAAAATCATCTGGATTTCCTTGCGGATTTCCTTCATCTTCTTTCTGTCAACCTGCAGGAAGTCGACTTCCTCGCCCGCTCTGGTACGATAGAGAACCTCACCTTCAGAGGCGTTGTACGCGCGAACGATACAACGGCCCAAAGTCGTCTTGCCACATCCGGACTCACCGACGATACCGATGGTCTCACCGGGTTTAACCTCAAAGCTGACATCGGTAACAGCCTTCACCGTAATACCCTTGGAGGTAAAACGCTTATGCAGATTCTTTACTTCTAAAATGCTGTCTTTATTCATTCGTTGTGCCCTCCTCTTCTTTCAGGAGTGCTTCCACTCTTGCGCGCTGGGCCTTGCATGCTTCATGCGGGCAGTTAAAGCAAGCGATCTGATGTCCCGGAGACACTTCCACCAGCTCGGGTTCGGCTTTGTTACAAAGGCCTTCGATCCGTGCGTCGCATCTGTCATAGAAACCACAGGCCTTCGGCAGGTTCATTGCCAGGGGCACTGTGCCCTCGATGGAGAAGAGTCTGTCTTCCTTTTTGGAGCCGATTTTATGCACAGATCCAATCAGGCCTCTGGTATAGGGATGCTGTGGATTGGCATAAATCTCCTTGGCATCTGCAGTTTCCACCACCTTGCCAAGGTACATAACCGCCACACGGTCACACATCTTGGCCACAACGCCCAGGTCATGAGTAATGAACAGAATGGCCGTGCCGAAATCTTTCTGCAGTTCCTTCATCAGTTCCAGGATCTGAGCCTGAATGGTAACATCCAATGCGGTAGTAGGTTCATCAGCGATGAGCAACTTGGGGTTGCATACCAGCGCCATAGCGATCAGGGCGCGCTGCAGCATACCGCCGGAAAACTCATGGGGATACTGGTTGTAACGCTTTTCTACGTTGGCAATGCCGACCTTGCGCATGACCTCCATGGAAATTTCCTTGGCCTTTTTCTTATCCTTGGTGATATGAAGCAGGGTTGCCTCATTGATCTGATTGCCGATGGTGTACATGGGAGAAAAAGCAACCATGGGTTCCTGGAAAATCATGGAGATTTCCTTGCCGCGGATGGAGCGAATTTTGTCGGTCTTCTTCTGGTTCGCCAGGCCGATCAGTTCCACCTCGCCGTGCTGCTCGGAATCAAACAAAATCTGGCCGCTGGATACGCACTTCTTTTCGTTGATACCAAGGATCGCCTTACAGGTCAGGGACTTGCCACAGCCGGATTCGCCAACCAGGCCCAAAGTCTCGCCCTTTTTCATTTCGAAGTTCACACCACGCACAGCGGTGAGAAGACCTTCTGCCATTTTAATATCCACATGGAGGTCTTTAACTTCAAGAATATTGTCTTTATCCATTACGATGTACCTCCAGTTTCTTACTTGTACGGGTCAGCTGCGTCTCTCAAACCATCGCCGAGGAAGTTGAACGCAAGAACTGCAATTGTAACAAAAATGATGGGAATCAGCTTATGGGGATTGCTTGCAATTTCCGTAACGGCACTGGCTTCCTGCAGCAACACGCCCCAGCTGGTTGCGGGAGACTTGATACCCAGGCCAAGGTAAGACATGGAAGTTTCACCGACGATAGAACCGGGAATACCCAGGGTCATGGATACGATCAGGTAGCTCATGAAGCCCGGCACCAAGTGCTTCCAGATAATGCTCCAGGTAGAAACGCCGGAGAGTCTGGCGGCCATAACATAGTCTTCGTTCTTCAAAGATAGCATCTTACCACGCACGACGCGGGCCATGCCGGTCCAGTTGATGAACGAAAGGATCAATGTCATGTAGAAATACATTTTAATCGTGGAAATACCGGCAGGGATCGCAGCAGACAGCGCCATCCAGAGAGGAATCTGGGGAACCGCGCCGATCACCTCGATGATTCGCTGCACGATGATATCAAACATGCCTCCAAAGTAACCGGAAAGAGAACCGATCAGGATACCAAGGAAGAAGCTGATAATGGCGCTGGCAAACGGAATGGTTAGGGATACCTGGCTGCCGTAAAGAACTCTGGAGAACAAATCTCGACCCAAAGAGTCCGCACCGAACAGCATGACCTTTGCGCCCGTGCCGCCATTACTTCCCTCTCCTACACCAAATAAGTGCAGGTCGGTTTTTATCAGTCCCAAGAACTTATACTCTGTACCATGTACAAAAAACTCAATGGGATAATATTCCGATGTGTCTTCTGTGATGGTTACAGTGAATGTTTTTCTGTCAATCGTCTTTTGTAATTTGTAAACATAAGGACCTACGAATTCACCCTCATACTTAAAGTGAATCTTTGTGGGAGCACTGTTACGGTATAGGCCATCAAATTCCTCCAGACCGTAAGGCGCAATAAAGTTGCCGAACAAAGCACCCAAGTAGAGAATACCGAGAATGGCCAGGGATACCCGTGCCAGCTTATGCCGCCTTAACTTTCTGCCCATGAGGACCCACTGGGATGCCAGATAATAGTCTTCCTGAGACTTCACTTTTTTCTTGAATAATTTTTTGAAAAAGTTCATTATCTTCCACCTCCCGAGTAACGAATTCGGGGATCCAAGAATGCCAATGCAATATCAGACAGCAGAATGCCGATGACAACGAGGATTGCCTGTGTCATGACAATGCCGCCGGCCAGGTACACGTCACCGGTCTGAAGGGATTTCAGCAGCTCCGGTCCCTGAACATCGATCATCAATACCATCGCAGTGACGGTAGAACCGGAGAACAAGCTGGACAAAACACCGCCCAAGCCGGATACGGTGGGGTTAATGGCGGCTCTGAAGCAGTATTTCATAACGATCTTACGCTCCGGAACACCCTTTGCCCGAGCAGTCAGGGTATACTGTCTGCCAACCTCATCCAACATCTGTGCACGCACCGAACGGATAATGCCGCAGGTGCCGGAGGTTCCGATGACGATGAACGGAATAATCATACTCTTTAGGAATGGGAAGAATCCAGTCAGATCCAGGCCGACGTTTGCATTACCGGTCCATTTATACGACCAGTACATCAGCATAAATGCCAAGATAAAGTTTGGCACCGCCGCTCCTACAAACCCAAAGAACGATGAGATATAGTCACCCACAGAATACTGATGGGTAGAGGCATATACCGCAATCGGCAGTGATACGCCATATTGGAAAAGCATGATTAACGCAGAGACCAAAATGGTAAGGCCCAAACGGTCATCAATAACGTCCCATACGTTTTTACCGTAGGCAAAGGAATACTTCCAGTCATGATGGGATTCATACAGTCTGTAATAAGCAGAATCTGTCGGGGTCCAAATGATTCCGGATACCCACTTGATATATCTTTGAGGCAGCGGCAAATCAAGGCCGTATTCGGCACGAAGGGCGTCTGCCTCTTCCTGGCTAACGTACTCACCTTCTGCGGCAAGTTTCGCAATTTCTCTGTCCACATAGTCAATTTCCGGCAGCTGGATCACGAAGAAAGCCAGAATCGAGATCAAAAACAAGGTTGGCACAAACATGAAAAGACGTTTTACAATATATTGCACCAAGTCTTTTTTGAAAAACTCTTTGACAGACTCAAAGAAAGTTCTTTTTTCGTTTAATGTCTTGTCATCCATTCAAATTCCCTCACTTAAGAGAAACGGGGGCGTGGAAGCTGGCTTCCACGCCCCCAAAATCTAATTATGTTTTACGCTTCTGGCAAATCTTAGTTGGCCTTGAACAGGTTCTCGTAGTGAACGATGTTTGCGTACATGTACAGGTCACAGCTTACCAGGTTGTCGGGATAGTTGTGCAGCTTGGAGCTGATCAGGTTGTAGGTACCTGCGCTCTGCAGATAAGCGATGGTCCACAGGTTAGCCTTGTGGATATCGTAGATCTCCAGGTTGTAAGCATCTCTCTGGGCTGCATCGGGAGTGGCTTCCCACTTCTTCCAGATCTCAACCAGCTTGGCCATATCGCCGGTGGGCTCAACACCGCTCTCGCCATTGCTTTCGACCCATGCGCCGAACTCGCCGTACCATTCAGCAGCACGCTGCACGGGAACGAAGGGAGCAACACGGTCCTTCATGGACAGGCCGCCGATGGAGGTGTGGGGATTCAGAATTGCAGTCCAATTGTTGTTGTCGATTTCGCCGTCAAATGCAGCAACTTCGAATTCCTTCCAGGCAGTCTTGATGCCAACTGCATTGTAGTACTGCTCCAGAATGGGATACTGATCTGCGCCACCATTGTCCAGGTAGCTGTAGAAGGTCAGCAGGAAGTCGGAACCATCAGCGAAGTCATAGAAGCCGTCGCTGCCCATGACCAGGCCGCACTCTTCCAGCAGCTTCTTAGCGGTTGCCACATCATACTCGGTCCACTTGTTAATAAACTCTTCCTCGTAACCGAAGTTACCGGGCTGAGGAGCGCACTGACCGGGCAGCAGGAAGCCGTCGGAAACCAGCTCGGAAACCTGATTACGGTCAACAGCAATGGAGATAGCCTGACGGAACTTAACGTTATTGAGCAGATCTGCGTAGTTCTTATCGGTGTGGGTGTAGTTGAAGGTAACCTTCACTCCGCCCCAGTCCACGCTGGCGAACTGGCGCAGAACAGCCTGACCACCCATATCAGCCAGGATGGAAGCGATATCCTGCATTGCGACTTCCAGCATATCGATTTCGCCGGAACGGAACATCAGCTGATCCTGACCCTCGGCGGAAGTCTTGGTGAAGACGATGGCATCGCAGTAAGGCAGCTGCTGACCCTCAGCGTCGACCTTGAAGTAGTAAGCGTTGCGGTCCATGTGGCAGACAGTGTCGCTTCTGGACTCGCCAGCGCGCAGGACGAAGGAGTTCAGGGTGGGCATGCCGCCGACATTCCAGAAGTAGTAAGTCAGTTCCTTACCCAGGTCCTTAACGGTAGCCTTGTCAACGCCCTTTTCCTTGGCGTTCTTCAGAACATCTTCGTCGGACAGACCGGTATCGGCCCAGTATTCATTTGCTACATAGATGGAAGAAGGAATCATATCCTTCAGCCAGTGGGAGGGAGCCCAGCACCACTTGAAGTCGCCGTTCTCGATGAAGTCAGCGGGGAACTTGGGGTTCTGGAAGGTCCAGGTGACAGTGTAGTCGTCAACCTTGGTCAGAACTGCGAACTGGTCGTTGCCCTCGGCATCCTTGCCGTCCTTCAGGGCTGCCCAGCTCTTCTTGGTGCTGAAGTTGGTCAGGTGGCACATGTAGTACCAGAAGGTAATATCATCAGCGTTGAAGTCATCACCGTCGGACCACTTCATGCCTTCACGCAGGTGGAAAGTCCAGACAGTGTAATCATCGTTGTACTCATAGGCCTTAATGACGTTGGGATAGTAAGAGCCATCAGAATTGCGACGAATGATGGTTTCCAGGGTGGGACGGGACAGATCCCAGGAACCGCCGCCGCTAATCACATTGATATCGCCGCCATAAGTACCGATCTCCAGCTTGGCGCCGGTAGCATCGTACTGAGAAACGAAAACATCTTCTGCAACGGGCAGTCTGTCTGCTGCGTTGCCTTCCAGAGTGGGAGAACCGGTGAAAGTCATCTTTTCAGGTTCTGTGGGCTCGGGATTGGTGGGATCGGTGGGATTTGCGGGATTAGTGGGGTTTGCAGGATTGGTGGGATTTGCGGGATTGGTGGGGTTTGCGGGATTGGTGGGGTTGGTGGGATCAGTGGTCACAGGGGGCTTGCAGCCTGCCAGGACGCTAGCGCACATAACGAGAGCCAGCAGCAGGGACAGCCACTTTGTAAATTTCTTCATAATATCCTCCCAAATTTTATTTTTCGTGCATCCGCACAATTTGACATTACTATCATAGCATATTTTTGTGCATATGCTACGCAGTAATTGTCTTTTTTTCTGCATTACATTGCATATTTTGCTTTTATGCAACACACCACCTTCTCTGTTTTGGTCATTTTTAACATATCCATCTCTTTATTTTCTGCCTATTTTCACAATTAGTGCATTTTTTGGTTTAGAAAACGCAATATCGCTTCTCCTCAAAACAAGTATTGCAACATGCCCTCTTCGCAGACTTTGCCTACCCTTTTCAAATAACAAGGATTTTGTTTGCAGATTTTGCTTTACATGCTTGTTTTGCTCGCAAAATTATGATACACTTTCAAAAAAAGGAGGCACTTCTATGGAATTTAATGTCATGTCCTTCGGCGCCATCGGCAACGGAATTGCCAGCGACACCCAGGCCATCCAGGCCGCCATCGATGCCTGCCGCCAAAACGGAGGCGGTCGCGTGGTGTTCCCCGCGGGGCACACCTTCCGCAGCGGCGCGTTGATCCTATGCTCCAATTTGGAACTGCATCTATCTATGGGCGCTATGCTCAAGGGAAGCGATGATTTGGCTGATTATCAGCTTTTTGACACTGGAAGCGATGTACCCCTGCAGCGCGGCGTTCCCAGCTATGTCAACTGTGAATACACCGGCGCCCCCACCCACTATTTTCTCTACGCCAAGGATTGTGAAAACATTGCCATCACAGGCCATGGTACCATCGACGGAAACGAGGAAATTTTCTACGGTGAAGTCACCAAGTGGCACATTGAGGGTCTTTTCTACCCCCGCGCTCCCCTGCTGTTCCTGGAAAATGTTGAACATCTGACCATTCGGGATGTGACCTTGCAGCGCAGTGCGTTTTGGACGGTGCATCTGGTGGGCTGCCGGGATGTGCTGATCAGCGGCATCCGTATCCTAAATAATCTGCGCATGGCCAATTGCGACGGTATTGATCCGGATCACTGTCAGAATGTACGCATTGACGGTTGCCATATCGAATGTGCCGACGACTGCATTGTCTTAAAAAACACTGCCGCGGCCATGCAATACGGTCCCTGCGAGAGCATTGTCGTAACCAACTGCACCCTCACCTCCACCAGTGCCGCCATCAAATTTGGCAGTGAAAGCGAGGATGTATTCCGGAACATTCTCATTACCAACTGCGTGATCAGCCGCAGCAACCGTGGCATTTCTCTGCAGTTGCGGGATCAGGGCCACATTGAAAATGTGCTTTTCCAGAATTTGTCCATTTCCACCCGACTGTTCCGGCAATGTTTTTGGGGTCAGGCGGAGCCCATTGCTATCACTGTGCTCAAGCGCAAGCAGGAAACCCAGGTCGGCACTGTACGCAATATCCGCTTCAGCAATATCTTCTGCGACTGCGAAAACGGCATCCTTCTCTACGGAGAACAGCCTGGCCTCATCGACAACATCCACTTTGAAGGTGTGCAGCTGCATTTGCAATGCAAGACCGGGCACCCCATGGGTATTCACGACCTGCGCCCCAACACGAACCTGGACACCACCGACGCAGGACTTGCCCACGTTCACGGCCATAATGCCACAAACATTCGCTTCCGGAATTGCCAATGGACGGCTGATTTGCCCGCTAGATTGTGCATTGCCGAAAACTGCCCCGGCCTGCAATTAGGGGATGGTGATGAAGGGTGCTAATTGACAATCTGATCCTATACGAAAACAAATACGCCATTCGCGTCAATGAAGAAGGCGACAATCTGTTTTATTATTTCGACTATGATGTCCGAAATGCGGAGATCAACATGCAGTTCCAGCATTTTCACCCCTTCTACGAGATATGCGTGATGCTAAGCCCCAATACCGTGCATTTCCTGGAAGGCAAGCCCTATGATCTGCAGATGTTCGATATTATGGGCATTCGTCCCAATACGTTGCACCGCACCCAATACCCCATGGGTGCCTTCTGCAAGCGAATCATCATCCAGTTCAATCTCCCCCGTTTTGCCACTGGCTTATCCAATGAATATGAGCAGCTGATGGGTATTTTTCATCAGGAAGTGCCCATTTTCCGCTTCGACACAGAGCTGCAGCACAAGATATTCCGCAAGCTTAATGATATTTTCTTGCTGGCACAAAAGACAGACCCCATGCGTGATCTGATCATTCACCAGAAATTCATTGAGTTTTTGACGCTGCTGTATTTGAACCAGGGGCAAAATCTATATCGCAACGAATCGGAAATGAGTCCTGCCGAACAGAAGATCTACGCCATCACCAGCTACATCCACAGCCATTATGCCGAGGAATTGTCGCTGAATATGCTGGCGCAAAAGTTCTTCATCAGCAGCTACTATCTTTCCCATCAGTTTAAGGATGTGACCGGTTTTACCGTCACCGACTACATACAAATGACCCGGGTGCGCAATGTGCAGGCGCTGTTGGTAGGTACCCGGATCCCCATCACCGAAGCATCCCTGCGCTGTGGATTTAATAGTTTTTCTCAATTCAACCGGATCTTCCGCAAACACATCGGTGTGGCGCCATCGGTTTATCGAAAGCAAAACCAAATTCTGTCCGAGGCATTGGATACATAACAAACGGGACCGCTGCAAAGCTCGTGCTTTACAGCGGTCCCATTACATTACAGGTTTTGAAGCTGATTCGTCCATTTTCTGAAGTTGAAGGCGCAAATGATGCTGGTAACCAAAAGGTAAATACCATAATACCAGAAGAGCACCACAGCCAGCAAAACAGCAACCACCCAGCTACTATGGACATAGCGCTTGGTATACAGCACAAGCAAAACATCCAGGCTCACACCCACCGCTGAAATGATCAGACTCAGTGCAATGGCTCCATTGCCCATCGCGCTCAGGGTCAGCAAACAGCAAATCCCAATGGCCGTGGTCAGCGCCAGACCCTTGGGGCGGGACAGCTTGTTTTCCAGTTTTCGGCGGGCATCTTCCGAAAGCCTATTCAGTGGCTGATCCGGTTCGCTCACAGGTGCTTGCACACCGCTGATGGCCTCGGCATTGTTCGATGTCACCTTGAAATAATACTCATACACCGCCGAGTCCTCGATCCAGAACTCCGCTCGATAAACGCCGTTGTTCACAAACGTACCGTCAGAACCCCGCACCACCCAGGATCGAGCCAATCGGTCGTAAACGGGTTTCCAGTCGAAGGTAGTCACATCCTCAAACACCAGCTGGTCATTGGCATTATAGACGCGCATACCACCCTCCACCCTATCCTTGTCCAGAATACGGGCGGTGGACAGATGGAAATAGATGATTTGATATTGGTCCCGATTGATCACCTCAGAATAATAGCCATCGGAGGGAAATGCGTTGTCAAAATCGCTGGAACCCAGCGAGCAGACATTGCGGATCAACACAGGGCGCCCCTTATTGTCATTTGTTTTCCGGGGGTGGGCACCGGGCTGGGAGCTGAGCATGGATTCGATCTTGTCCACCCGGGCAGACAGATATTCCATGGTCTCAAAGGAAACACCATTGATCTTGCTGACGGCTTGAATATCATCGGGCAGCTGGGTTGGAAAGACGAAGTTGCGCATGAGGACGGGAACAATGTTCTTCTTATGCTTCAGAGCGTGGCGAATCTCGCAGCGAACCCAGTCCTCATCGTAGATACAGCGATCCAGTGCCTGGGGCGGCAGGATGAGAATGAAATCGTCGCACTCTTCGATCTTCTGGTAGAGTTTTGTGTCGAAGGCGCCGGATTTGAGGGTCTCAATGTCATAAAAAACCTGATAGCCCCGGTCGGTCAGCTTGTCATACAGCAGTTGGGCCATGGTCTCGCCGCCTTCCCGGCGATAACTGATGAAAATTTGAGATTTCATTGTTTTCCCTCCCAAGCAGAGTTAGTACGACCAATATAGCACACTTTTTACAAGAAAACAAGGGAGGCGCTAACAATGTACCGCCAAGCTGTTGCATTTAGATTTGTTCAAATCCCTCCCGGTAATAAGAAAACCACCCCGATGGGGTGGTTTTCTTATTGGCGGAGCAGCAGGGATTTGAACCCTGGCAACACTTCCATGTCCTACGAGATTTCGAGTCACGCCTCTTCGACCACTTGAGTACTGCTCCGTAGCTTAGGTATTATATCAGCAGGAAAGTGAAAAATCAAGGCTTCTTTTTGGCCAGTTCCATCACATCGCCCATTTTCTCCATGATCTTCAGATAATTCTCACGGCGATGGGGCTTCAGACAATTGGAACAATCTTTAATACCCTGCTCGGTATAAGTAAAGCTGCCGCCGCAGTTTTCTCCCAGGCAGTACAGCGGGCAGTAGCAGAACAGGCAACTGAAGGTTGCGGGGTCTGCATGCTCGTGACAGGGGAAATATTCACATTCTTTGTTTTGAAAAAAATCGTAATTTGGCATAATGATCCCTCACTTTAATTCGATCCAGTAGCGTTGCTCGGTGACGCCGTCAACGATGATCTCGTTCTCCAGAACACCACCGTTATTTAAAATACTCTTAGCAGAGCCGATGTTTTCCTTGTCGCAGACCATCAGCACACGCCCAATGCCCAGCTCGTGGCATTCTTCCAGGGCCAAACCAATCATTTGGGTTGCAATTCCCTTGCGGCGCTCCGACGGACGGACACCGTCACCGATGTGACCGCCATTGAGCAGCATTGCTTCGGTCAAATAATGGCGAATATTCACCGCACCCACAAAAATATCCCGCTCCTCATCCAGGCAGAAAAAGGTGGAATCTGGTACTCTTCCGTCCGTTTCCACCTTGATCTCCAGGTGCTGCAGATAGTAATCAAAGTCCTGATAGTCGTTTTTACGAATGGCATAGGGGACGATCTTTTCACCGGTAGCGTACCACTCCCCCATCATCTCTTCCAAATGGCGGCGGTATTGGGGTTCCAGTTTTACAAGTTTCAGTTCCATCGTCACACCTCCGTCCAGGGGTACAGCATAGGCGGTTGCTTGGTAAATTCCAACCGAAGTCCGGTCTTAGGATGAGCAAAGGCCAGGCGGTAAGACCAGAGGGCAATTTCGCAGGGGTCATTTAATTCGCTGTACTTCCGCTCTCCCACCAAAGGCAGGCCACGGGAGGCGAACTGGACACGGATTTGGTGGGTTCTGCCGGTTTCCAATCGGATACGAACCCGTGTCAACTGAGGGTTGCCGGACAAAACCCAGTAGCGCAAAGCGGCAGGTTGCACATCCTTGCCCGGTTCTGTGGCAACCACCGTCATTTTTCGAGCCTTATCCCGCATAAGCAGGTCGGTCAGGCGATCCTCCTCCCGCTCCGGGCAGCTATGCACCACAGCCTGGTATTCCTTTTCAAATTGATCCTCCCGGATCTGGCGGGACAGCTCCGATGCAGCAGCGGCGTTGCGGGCCACCACCATGAGACCGGATACCACTCGGTCCAGTCGGTGGACGGTACGGAAATCCTGGGTTCCAAGGGTCTGCCGCAGCAGTTCCGGCAGGCCGCCCGGCTCATCGGTAGACAGCACCCGGGGCGGCTTGATACAAACGACGATATCCTCGTCAGCATACAGAATATCAATCATGGTACATCGCCTCCCAAAACTGGCGATATGCGGTAGGGAGCGCCGCATTTTCTTCAATTTCTTCAGCAGAAAACCAGGAGAATTTGTCGCTTTTTGTTTTAACTTCCATGTAAAATCCCCGCATAATCCATATAATGTGGGTGAAAATATGCTTTTTATCCAACTGACGGCGCACATCCTTGACTTGTATACCCCAGCCCTCCACCAGGTCCATGGCAGAAGAGACTTCAATAGCACCGGGGGCGTCCGGGAATTGCCAAAGGGAAGCCAGTAGGCCGGTATCCGGGCGCTTGCAAAGGGCATAGCTGCCATCGCACTCCAAAATGAACACGGTGCGGTCTTCCTGCCGTTTCTGGCGCTTGGGGGATTTCACTGGGAGCGTTTCCATCGTACCGGCAGCGCAAGCTCTACAGAAGGAACGGCAGGGGCAGCTTTCGCATTTGGGTGCCCAGTTGGGACCGCAGAGGGTAGCGCCCAGCTCCATAAGGGCTTGGGTAAAGTCCCCTGCCCTGTCCGGGTAGATTTCCTCCAGTTCCCGGCGGACCCGCGACTTCATCTGCAAGGTGTCGATGGGGGTGGCATCATTCATCAGCCGGGAATAAACCCGGAGCACATTGCCGTCCACCGCTGCTTTCCTTTGGTCAAAGGCGATGGAGGATATAGCGCCGGCGGTGTAGTCACCAATACCGGGTAGCGCCAAAATATGGTCGTATTCTGTCGGAAAGCTGCCACCGTAGGTGCCCATAATGACCTGGGCGGCTTTTTTCAGATTCCGGATACGGCTGTAATACCCCAACCCCTCCCACAGCTTGTGGAGGTGATCATCGTCGCAATTTGCCAGTGCCTCGATACTAGGCAGCGCTTCCAAAAATCGGGCATAGTATCCCTTTACCGCCTCAACCCGGGTCTGCTGGAGCATAATTTCCGACAACCAAATGTGATAGGGGTCTTTGTCCTGCCGCCAGGGAAGATCCCGTTTGTTTTCGTCAAACCAGGGAAGCAGCGCATCCGGCAATTGTTTCAAGATATTATCCAAAATGCACACCTCCTTGGGCTTATTATAACAAAGGCTTTTGTGGGATGCAACCATAGAAATCTGCCAACCCTATTTCAGCAGGCTTCTAGCAAATGCCTTGGCCCCTTCCACCGCTTCCGGGGTTTGGAAAGAGGCCAGATTGTCCGTATCCCGGACAGAGTAAAGACCCAGATAGGTAAGGCCAGAGTGCTTGCAAAGCCGTCGAATGCCCATTTCAAAAGGATCGGTGGCATAGGCGCCATTATAGCCATGGGTTGCCAGGAGGGCCACCTTCTTCCCTGCCCACAGAGAACCCTCTGCGCTACCGTAATACTTATTGAAGCCATAGTGACGGTCAAGCACACTCTTCATGGGCGCAGCACAGTACCAGGCGTAGATGGGGGTTGCCAAAACGATGGTATCTGCCCAAAGAATGTCCTCCACAGGCATTTCATCGTCTTGAACACAACCGTACTCACCCGCTATATTCTGGCAGGCATAACAGCCCTGGCAGGGCTTGATATTCTTGTCCGCCAGGGTCACATAGCGCACAGAAGTACCGCTGGCTTCCAATTCTTCCATAAAGGGCTTGCACAGCTCGGCGGTATTGCCATGAAGGCGGGGCGAGCCCATTAAAATCAAGACATTCATAATTATCTCCCCATTCATGCAAAAGCAGGGCGCCGGATTGCCCGATGCCCTGCTTATGTAGCATATTATTCTTCCTTTTCCTCTTCCTCGGTTTCCTGCAGGATCTTGGAAACCTTCGCAAAGGCGATCTGGTGGTCCTCAACACGCTCGATGGTGATATGCAAGCCCTTGAAGTCCAGCTCGATATTCTGCTCGCCGTCGCTGGGGATCATGTCCAACTCGCCAAAGACCAGACCGGTGAAGGTATCCACCTCTTCCAGGCCAATATCCACTTCCAGCGTCTGTTCGATCTCCAGCAGTTCCACATTGCCGATGATGGCCCAGGTGTTTTCGTCCATCTGCTCGATATGGGGTTCGGCAGCTTCCTCCTCGGGAGTGTCCTCGCCCAAGTCACCCACCAGCTGCTCGATCAGGTCGTTGAGAGTGATGATGCCCACCATGCCGCCGTACTCGTCCAGCACGATGGCCATGATGTTACGGCTCTTCTTCATCTTGCGGAACAGCACGTCGGCCTTGATGGTAGCAGGCACGAAGAAGGGCTCTCGCACGGCCTCACTCATAACATTTTCACGGCTCTTATCGTCCAGGCGGAAATAGTCCTTGGCGTTGAGGATGCCGATGACATTGTCAGCAGAGTCCTGACAGACGGGATACAAGGTATGGCGGCTGTCGTGAATGGTTTCGGCCCACTGTTCCATGGCGTCCTCCATCCAGAGGATGGTGACTTCAGTACGGTGAACGGCGATCTCGTCTGCGGTCAGATCGTCAAATTCAAAGACGTTCTGGATGAATTCCTTTTCCTGCTCGTCGATAGCACCCTTTTCACTACCGGCGTCCACCATCATCAGAATTTCTTCCTCGTTGACCTGCTCCTCAGCCTCATTGGGGTCAATACCCATCAGCCGCAGCACGCCATTGGTGGAAATAGACAGGAACCACACGATGGGCTTAAAAATCTTGGAGATGCCGCTGATCAAGCCGGAAATGCCCAGGCCCAGGCTTTCAGCCTTTTTCATGGCTACCCGCTTGGGCACCAGTTCGCCAAAGACAAGCGTAAAATAGGACAAAATCAAAGTGATGACCACAACGGCGATGGTGTCCAATGTAGCAGCGGGGATGGTCACGCCCAAGCTGATCAGCCAAGCCACCAGAGGCTCGGAGAAGCTATCCGCCGCAAATGCAGAACCCATGAAGCCAGACAGCGTGATGGCAACCTGAATGGTGGCCAAGAACTTGGCGGGCTCACGAGTCAGTCTAACCAGACGCTTGGCGCGGCGGTTGCCTGCTTCAGCCATACGCTCCAGTTTGGTTTCATTTATGGAAAGAACAGCGATCTCTGCACAGGCAAAAATAGCGTTCAGTGCGATCAATATGATCTGTAGTATAATTAATCCTATCATAACAATGACCTTTCTCTTTTACAATACAATTATCCTAAAAACGACAAAAAACACAGCCCAAGAGGATACACTTTCCCCACAGGTTGTGCCTTAACATCTATATTTGAACAAAATGATATTGTTTCGATCAGGTTCGGGGCAACTGTCACCAGCGTCCATGGTTCGTGCTCATCCTCCTTTAGGGATAGTATTGTGGTGTATTATAGATGATTTTTCCTGTTTTGTCAAGGGGTTTACATAAATTGACCAAGGTTATGTTGGTACGCATATTATTTTGATTTTCGTCCACATCCCTGCCGGGTGAGTCCAAAAATCAAGGGACTCTCCCACGGGCAATAATTGCTCACCAGCTCTCAATTTTTGCACCAGTCTGCAGAGCGGCGCTTATCCGCGCCACATTTAATTATTCGAGTCCCTATCGATAAAAAAAGAAGAGAGAGCTATTGCTCTCTCTTCTTTTTGGTACGCCGAAAGGGACTCGAACCCCCGACCTACTGATTCGTAGTCAGTCACTCTATCCAACTGAGCTATCGGCGCATGTGCACCACTCAAGGCGCTTAGATATAATAGCACAGCTATTTCCAAAATGCAAGCATTATTTTTCGATTTTTGCACTTTTTTTCAAGAACGTCGCTTTGCTGAGAAATAAGCATCCCATGCCCTATATTCTTAGGCAAACAGCCCATATCTGAGCAGGTTTGGGGAGGGCAAAGCCCTCCCCTACCGAATTATTCGGTTCGCAGTGCCACCACGGGATCCTTCTTAGCCGCGCTGCGAGAAGGAATCAATCCGGCCATCAGCGTCAACAATACGCTGATGCCCACCAGGATAACCGCCGCATTGAACGGCAGGATGGCATCCAAATTGGGAATACCGGTCAGGTGGTTGATGATCGCATTGATGGGAATGCACAGAAGATAGGTTACTACCACACCCAACAGGCCTGCCGCGAAACCAATGATCACGGTTTCGGCGGTGAACATGCTGGACACATTCTTCTTGGACGCGCCAATGGCACGGAGAATGCCGATCTCCTTGGTGCGCTCCTGCACAGAAATGAGGGTAATCACACCGATCATAATGGAAGATACCACCAGAGAAATGGCCACAAATGCGATGAGCACATAGGTGATGGCATTGATGATGGTGGTGATGGAAGAAAGCATGATGCCGATATAATCGGTGTACTTGATTTTCTCCAGTTCTTCCTTGCCCTCATTGTAGGAAGCGATCTCCGCCTCAATGATGTCCTTATTGGCAAAGGAAGAAGCGAAAATGTTCACCGCACTCGGCTCCTCCAGATCCACATAGCCCAGCTTCAGAAGGTTATCCTCCAGGGTGGACTTGGAGAACTCCATGATCTCATCATAATACTGGCCACACTGCTCGTCGGAATAGGCGGGCAGTTCTTCGTCCAGCTTAGCCGCCAAAGCAGCGGGGCCCTGCATGGCCATTTGTCCGCCCATTTGCTGCATGATCATTTGGGCATACTTCTGTTTGGTCATTTCAACAGCCATTTGACGGTAGATGTCCGCAATCTCCTCATCGGTCATGTTGGACACATAATCAGCAACCTCATCACCGCTGACGCCCATCTGAGTGGTAAGCGTCTGCACCAGGGTCGCTTCCATGTCGGCGCGGGTCAAGCCGTCCATCGCCTGGGCAACGGCCTGCTCCAAATATTCGGGGCTGGGAATGCTCTTTATGCGGATATAGGTGGTGGCCTTTTCCATTTCCGTCATGCCGGAGATATATTTGCGCAGTTCCTCTGCCTTCTGGGCATTGGTAAGAGTACCGGTGTTCTCCTGGAAAGGAAGGCCGGTAATCACATCCATTTCAGGATTATCTCTCTGGGCCTGAATGGCCTTGGAATTTTGGGACTGGGTAATGACATATTCCGTCAGTGCCCGGGTATAGCCAATGGAGCCGGAGAGCATAGCAGCGCTGGCATTTTCATTGGGGCGGATGATGCCGGTGATTTTCAGTTTCAGACCGTTGTCGTAGAGATAACGCATGCCGGCACTGGTTTCACGGAGATCTTTATAAAGGCCGGTGGCCTCATCGTAGACATAGCAGGAAGAATTAAGAATGACTCTATATTCTTGGCCACAGATGTCCTGATAGCTCCACTTTCTGTCCTCTTTTTCCAGGGTGGTGCCGTCCATGGCGGCGTCCATAATCTTGTCGATATCTGCCTCAGATAATAGGCCCATGGCATACAGCGTCATATCGTCCAGCTCATTGTTTTTATCCAACACCAAAACGATTTCGTCATAGCTATTGGGCCAGGAGCCGTAGACCAGGTCATACTGGTGCTGTACCACAGAACTGATGGGGGCGCCATCCTTTCCCTGCAGCATTTCCTGCCAAAGGCTCATGGCGCTTTCACTCATGGCCATGGAGGAAGACGCCATGGTGCTCATCATGCCGCTGCCGGTAGGTGCGCCCATCATGGCAGAGATGTCTGCACCCATATACTCGGCGATCATCTTGCTCATGAGTTCCTGGGTATCGGAAGGAATGATGTTGCCGTCCAGATTTTTTGTATAGACCAGCAAGGGCAAACGGTAAGAATACTGCACACCGCTGACTGCTCCATAGAGGGTTGACTCTTCGTTCTTCAGCTGTTGATCCACGAAGGTTTTGAAGCTGCGCAGGTCATTTTCCATCATATCCAGACTGTTGAGGGCATTGATCATATCATAGATGGCTGGCTTCTTATAAACCGCATCCAACTCATGCTGGCCGTTTTCGCTGTTCATACCCATGAAGGTTTCCATCAAGGAGGACATATCAATGGTGGCATCCTGAATGGTCAGCGGATAAGAGGATAGGGCCTCTTCCTGTACTGTGTCAATATAGGTGGTCATGCCCTGAGAAATAGCAAGGATCAAGGCAATGCCGATGATGCCAATGGAACCAGCAAAAGCTGTCAGCGTCGTGCGTCCTTTTTTGGTGAACAGGTTTTTCAGTGACAGCATAAAGGCAGTGGTCAGGGACATGGAAGGCTTCTTAGCCCGGCCTTGTGCCTTTTGCGGAACTGCCTCCACCTCCCGATCGGTCACAGGCATGGAGTCGCCGGTGATGACACCATCCAGCATCCGAATGATGCGGGTGGAATACTTTTCGGCCAAATCCGGATTGTGGGTAACCATCACCACCAGGCGATCCTTGGCCACCTCTTTCAGAATCTCCATGACCTGCAAGCTGGTTTCTGTATCCAGCGCGCCGGTGGGCTCGTCGGCAAGGATGATGTCGGGGTCGTTGACCAGTGCACGGGCAATGGCCACACGCTGCATCTGACCGCCGGACATTTCGCCGGGGCGCTTCTTCAGCTGATCACCCAGGCCGACCTGCTCCAGCGCTTTCTTGGCTCGCTGGCGGCGTTCCTGTCTGGGCACACCGGACAGGGTCAGCGCCAACTCCACATTTTGCAGGACAGATTGATGGGGGATCAGGTTATAGCTTTGGAACACAAATCCTACCGAATGATTGCGGTAGGCATCCCAGTCCCGATCCTTAAAGTCCTTGGTGGAGCGCCCATTAATAACCAGATCACCCGCAGTGTACTGATCCAGGCCGCCAATGATGTTGAGCATGGTGGTTTTGCCGCAGCCAGAGGGGCCCAATATGGACACAAACTCACTTTTTCGAAACTGTAGATCGATCCCCCGCAGAGCATGGACCTGGCCCTCGCCGACAGGATAATTTTTGACGATTTGCTTTAGTTCTAGCATGGTCTTCACATCCTAACTATAAAATCTCTAAGTATATTCTATCCGAAAAGCAACGTATTCTTTGTTACCAAATAGTAAATTTTTTGTACAATCCATAGCACTACGCTTGTCCCACCAGGCCCAATATGCTATAATCATAGTATCCGCCGAAAGGAGATGAGAATATGAAAACTGCACATCGCTTGGCCCTTGTCCTATTTTTGATTGTGTTTGCTATGTCTGCCCTTTCCGTCGGCGCAGCAGCGATCATCCCGCAAGATCCAGCAGAAGAGGAATATCCCACGGAAGGTGAACTGGGCAACGGCTTTAGCTGGAAAATAGAGGACGGCACCCTTGTGATTTCTGGCACCGGTGATATGCCCGAGGGATCCTTCCCCTGGAACCGGAATCACGGCTCCTACCTTAGTTGGACGACCCTGAGTAATTCCATTTCTGAGATTCGGATTGAATCGGGTGTGAGCAGCATCAGCGATGCCGCCTTCGGTGACCTGAACAATTTAAGTCAGGTCAGCTTGCCGGACGGATTGACCTCAATCGGACACGCTGCGTTTGCAAATTGCCACCAGCTTCCCGCCATTACACTTCCCGATAGTTTGACCCACATCGGCCAGAGCGCATTCGCGCAATGCGATCGGTTGGAACAGATTGTTATCCCCGCAGGTGTCACAGAAATTCTGCCCAATACTTTTACCAACTGCAGCTCTCTCTCCCGGGTGGAGCTCTCCCCACGCACCACGACGATCGGTCAGGATGCCTTTGAAGAATGCCGCTCCCTTGCTCAGATCCATCTTCCCGCCAGTCTCACAACCATTGATAACCGAGCCTTTGCTGGCTGTACCAAACTGGCCGATATTTTGCTACCCGACGGACTGACTGTTCTTGGGGACGAGGCGTTCCGTAACTGCACCTCGCTGACCACCATGGACCTTCCTCCCCTGCTCCGCTCCGTGGGTTACGCCACCTTTTCAGGTTGCAGTGCGCTAAGCGAGATCATCCTCCCCCCGCAGCTCAGCTCCATCGGGGCGCACGCATTCGAAGAATGCGGCTCTCTCAGCGCCATATCTCTCCCCGGCACACTCACCAACATCGGTGACAACGCATTCTTCGCCACAGCGCTGCGCAGTGTGGTTTTACCGGATTCTGTGATAGCTGTGTCCAGTCGGAT
Organism: Faecousia sp.; assembly: GCA_045124575.1. Lineage (GTDB taxonomy): Bacteria > Bacillota > Clostridia > Oscillospirales > Oscillospiraceae > Faecousia. The sequence continues at coordinate 8,317 of JBGVMD010000047.1, read as the reverse complement.
CTTCCAGAACTGTCAAAATCTTGCCAGCGTGACCTTGTCGCCATATACGCAGAACATCGGCTCCTATGCCTTCCAGGATTGCACAGCTCTGACTGCCATAGAGATCCCCGCCTCTGTCCTGGGCATTGAGGGCAGCGCATTCACGCGGTGCTACAATCTAAAGCAGGTACATATTTCCGACCTAACCGCCTGGGTAGACATCCGGTTCTGGGGCGAAGAAAGCAATCCCCTGCACAACGGGGCGGCGCTTTATCTTCAGGGACAAAAGCTGACCGATCTTGTGATCCCGGAAGGTTCCCAGTTTATCCGCGCATATGCCTTTTACGGCTACACCGAGCTGAACAGCGTGACCTTCCCGGAGGGTGTGACCGACATTCATCCCCATGCTTTTGAAAAATGTGAGAATTTGTCCTATGTTACCTTCCCTGCCTCTTTGCGGACCATCCAAACTGGAGCATTTAACCGGTGCAACAACCTGCAACAGATCCATTACAGCGGGACGATAGAACAAATGCAGCGGATTCAGGCATATGAGGGAAATGAATTATTGCTGGAATCCACATGGCAGTTGACCCCGGAAAACACTGTAGCGTATATTGTAAAGTACGTCCTTCCAATCACGCTTGTATACCTAGGCATTCATGCCGCGGTCATTATCGTCTGCTTTATTCTGGAGCACCGCCGTAGAAAGACACCCTTCCTCCGGTTCTGATAATTTTTCTTTTTATCCCATAAACACAGATTCCCTCTTGCTATTTGGCGCAAAAGCGGTTATAATATGTCGGTAAAAACGAATTGGAGGTCATTATCATGGCTGTTAAGATCGAAAAAGAAACCATTATCGGCGATGTGCTGGACATCGCACCCCAGGCTGCTCCCCTGTTCTTTGCCATCGGCATGCACTGCCTGGGCTGCCCCTCTTCCCGCGGTGAAACTGTGGAAGAAGCCTGCATGGTCCACGGCATTGACTGTGAGCCTTTCCTGGCACAGCTGAACCACTTCTTGGAGGCTTACGAAGCCGACCAGCTGAGCAAGAACGCCTAAATTACCGGCAACGCCGTCCCGCAATAAGCCGGGACGGCGATTTTTTAAGGAGTGAAATACATGAATCTACCCCTTTCGGATCGTCTGCTGGCCTGTGCCGGATTTGTGTGTCCCGGCGACCGGGTGGCAGACATTGGCTGTGACCATGGCTATCTTGGGATCTATCTGCTGACCAAGGGCATTGCCCGCTCCATGATTGAGGCAGATATTAACGAGGGCCCCCTGGACAGCGCCCGGAGAAACGCAATAAAATATGGTGTGACGGATAAAGTGACATTCCATTTGTCTGATGGGGTCCAAAATATCCCCCGGGATTTTGACACCCTGGTATGTGCCGGTATGGGTGCGGATACCATGATCCACATCTTGGAGAACGCCCCTTGGCTAAAGGACACGAAGTACCGCTTGATACTGCAATGCCAAAGCAAAACGCCCATGCTGCGGCAGTATCTTTCTGAGCAGGGATGGCGCATCACAGAGGAATCTGTTTTACGGGACGGAAAGTTCCTCTACACGGTGATGGAGCTATACTACGAACCGGAATACCCCCGCCTGACCAAGGGAGAATATTACTTCCCCCCTGCTCTGCTGGAAAATCCCGGAGAGGCCCTACCGGAGTATTACCAGCGCATCATAGAGGGTCTGCGTTTGGCTGTTACCCACAAGGATGATCCGGAGAAGAAAGCCATTTTGGAAGAATTGGATGCTTTGGCACAGAATCATAATCTATCATTTCTAACGGAGGAAAAAGCATGACAACGGTGGCTGATATTTTGAAGTTTATGGAGGCCATTGCGCCCCGGACGATGAAGATGGACTGGGACAATGTGGGTCTGCTGTGCGGCCGCCGGAATGCGGAAGTCACCAAACTGTTGGTCGCGCTGGATCCCTTTGAGCATGTATGCAAAGAGGCTGCGGATTGGGGTGCGGAATTGATTGTCACCCATCATCCCATCATTTTCCAGGCGATGAAGGCGGTTACGGACGATACCAGCATCGGTCGTAGCATCCTGCAGCTGTGCCGCTACGGCATCGCCGCCATCAATGCCCACACCAATTTGGATCAGGCTCCTGGCGGTGTCAACGATGTGCTGGCCCGGACCCTGGGACTACAGGATATCCAGGTGATCAACGCCTGCGGCGTGGACGAGGACGGCCAAGAATGGGGCCTGCTGCGGAGCGGCGAAGTTGATGAGCAGTCTTTGGATGCCTTCCTTAGCCACGTGAAAGCAACGCTGGGTTGCCAGGGTCTACGTTACGTAGATGGGGGCAAGCCGGTACGGAAGGTAGCTGTGGGCGGTGGCAGCTGCGCCAGTGGGATGCTGGATGCCCTGGCTGCCGGGTGCGATACCTTCGTCACCGCCGACATCAAATACAACCAGTTCTGGGATGCCAGGGATTTGGGGCTGAATCTCATTGATGCCGGCCATTTCCAGACAGAAAATCCCGTCGTATATGTGCTGGCAGAGAAATTGAAGGCTGCATTCCCGGAAATTGAAGTAAAAATTTCTGAAAGCCACAGAGATTGCATGAAATTCTATTGATTTTTGCGATTTTATCTGCTAGAATAGGTAGGAATTTTTGAAAACAACCCGAAGAGGAGAGAAAATATATGTCCGGACATTCCAAATGGCATAATATCCAGAAAACCAAGGGCGCACAGGACGCCAAGCGTGCTGCTGCCTTTACCAAGATCGCAAAGGAACTGATCGTGGCTGTGAAGGAAGGCGGTGGCATTACCGATCCCGCCAACAACTCCCGCCTGGCCACCGTTATCACCAAGGCCAAGGCTGCCAATATGCCCAATGACAACATTAAGCGCTGTCTGGAGAAGGCCGCCGGCGGCCAGGGCGGCGACAACTACGAGTCCATCACCTACGAAGGCTACGGCCCTGGCGGTGTTGCCGTCATCGTGGAAACCATGACCGACAACCGCAACCGTACCGCAGGCTCCATGCGCCACCACTTTGATAAGTTCGGCGGCAACCTGGGCGCTTCCGGCTGTGTCAGCTGGTCCTTCGACAAGAAGGGCGTGCTGGTCATCGACAACTCCGAGGAGGAGCTGGATGAAGAAGAAGTCATGATGGATGCCATGGAGGCCGGTGCCGACGATTTCGAGGCCGACGGCGATGTGTTCACCATCTACACGCAGCCCGACGATTTCAACGCAGTTGTTGAGGGCCTGAGCAAGTACACCTTCGTGTCCGCCCAGATAGAAATGGTTCCCCAGAACTATCAGAAGCTGGAGACCGAAGAGCAGATCACGCTGATGGAGAAGCTCATCGACATCATGGAAGATGACGACGATGTGCAGAACATCTGGCACAACTGGGAAGAGTAAAACCCGAACATTCCAAAAGCAAATCCCGCTGTTTTCAATGCAGAACAGCGGGATTTTTGTATTTCTTGAAAAGTCGTTGCGACATACATCAATTTCGTTGTGATATACACATCTCCTTTGATTGCGACATATAAAAGGAGGAAAACACCATGAAAATCAGCACCGCCGCCAGAGAATATCTTATCGAAATCGAAGTCCGCAAATTCACTCCCAAGACTATCCGCAGTTATCGGAATAACCTCAACCTCTTTTTGCGCTACTGCGAAACCGAGGCGCAGATTACAGATGTGGATGAAATCACCCTTGCGACTATCCGCCAATTTACCAGTTATCTATCTTCCAGAGGCAAAAAGGGCAGTTATATCAATGGTCTGTTGCGCGTTGCGAAAGTGTTCATTCAATACTGCTACGACGAGGGCTACGGCGGCTTCAACACCCGCAAAAATTTCAAGTGGTGCAGACAGGACAAAGCGGTTATCATGGCATTCAAGCCAGAAGATGTGCGCCGCATGGTGAAATCGTGCAAGGGCGGCGACTACTTGAACATCCGCGACGCGGCAATCATAACAACACTCTTTGAAACTGGCATCCGTTGTTGGGAACTATGTTGCATCCAGAAGAAAGACATACACGATGATTTCATACTTATCAATGGCAAGAACCACAAGCAAAGGGTTGTTCCTATTACCCCTGTTCTGCGAAAAGCCTTGCTAAAATACGATGTGGCGGCGGGCAACTACTTCACCCTCAAAAACACCGATGATTACTACTTTCTTTCCAATCATGGGCGGCAACTGACCAATAGCGCAGTTGAACACATCATAAAACGGCATGGGGAGGGTATCACAGGCATCCGCGTGTCGCCGCATACTTGCCGCCACTTCTACGCGCAACAGCATATCAAGATGGGGACAGACCTCTACACCATATCCCGCCTTTTGGGGCATGAAAGCATACAAATTACACAGACCTATTTGAACAGCCTCCGCAACGAGGACATAATAAAAATCGCAAAACAAAAAAGCGTCCTGCTTTCAATGTAAAGCAAGACGCGGCGCGGAACAGTATAGACGCAAAAAGAGGGACAGCCGCAAGTGCTGTCCCCCTTTGTCGTTTTGGAGAATTAGGAAAATATTATCCCCACAATTACTTTCACAAGAAAATAATACCAAAAAATTTTCCAAAAGTCAAAAAGCGGGGTTTGATTTTATTTTTTGTGTTGCCCGTGATACGGAAATCACGGCGCGTGTCGGATGGTGGCGGGAGGCGGAAACCTCCCGCTTTATATTACACGATGCTTTCAAGGATTGCCTTTGCATCCACTTCGTTCAAGTCCCATTTGCTCCAATCCTGTTCTTTGGGTATCTGCGCGTTTAGGATTGGCTTGTGGCGGCGAATATAATCGCCCTCTCTTTCCCCAATCTCTGCAAGTTTGTCCGCGTATCGGCGGCTCTGGGCATAGTAAAGCACATCAAAGGAGATTGGGTGTCCCTTGCGCTCCGCCTCGGAAATAATGCGGTATTTCTTTTCTGTTCCCTTTTTGATACCCGCATAATGCTGTGCAATCCGTCGCAGCATATTTGCGCTCTTTCCGATATAAACAATCTTATCGTCTATCTTGATACAGTAAATCCCCGCGTGTTCATATTTTTCTGCAAGCCCTTTGCGTTTTAGCCAGTTATATGCATTATCTTCATAGGTTGCCATTAGAACACAAACTCTCCTTTGGGGAGGGGTTTAGGTCTTTGCTTACCCTCTGCTACTGGGCGAGATATTACGATTTCCTTTACTTCTGGCTTGCGGATTGTTTCTTTCACTTCTGGATTATTCGCATTATTTATCCCCGAATTATCTATGGAATTGTTATTATTTATTTCTATATCCTCCGGCAATACAGATTGACCGCAAGAGCCTCCCTGTTCGCCGTGGCTCGGAATTTCCTCAAAATTCAATCCGTCCGCCGACACTTCTTTTTGTGTCTGCGTGGCGGGCTGTGGGACTTCATAGAAATCAAAAGTATTACCCGCGCCGGGGACAAGATACCGCTTATCTACCAGTATCGCAAACTGGTCAAAGTATGTAGAGCGCGGAATACCAATAGCCGTGCGAGCCGCCGCAGGAGATAGCGCAAGACTATAATTGTTTGCATTTGCCGCAAGGTATAAATAAAGCCGCAGACCATGTGCGCCCAAATCGCGGGACGCGGCTTGCCAGTTCTCATTTTTGATACCGAGGAAATCCGTCTTTACTGGTTCTCGGTGAATACGCACTACGCGCTGATTGGGAAAAGTAATTGCAGGCATTATTTCCCCTCCTTACTTTCCCAAACTGTTGAGCATAACGCGCAACTGTTCGATAGCTTCTTTGTCAATCCAGATGCTAATGCGGGACATTACATCTTCGGTGATTTCTCTTTTCATTTGCTCCATTTCGCGGCGGTGTTCTTCCCCCGCCATGATTTTGTTGTGTGCAAACATCAAACTCAACTGTGCTTGCATCTTTTGGTCTAATCCGCTGATGAAATAGCGGAACATATCTTCTTCTCTTCGATTGTAGGACATTATTTTTACTCCTTTTTTATAATTTCTATTCTATAAAAGTGCAGGATTTATTTTATTTCTCCTTTACTTTCTATATAAATTATACCAAAAATTTTATGAAAAATCAAAGTAATCCGCCATACGGCAAGCCTCAAAGCATATCCGGGTGGCGGGGGGTGTATTACGGGAAGCGGACTATTTTGCACCCCTATCCAGTTTGCGCGTGGTCTGTTCCGACACGAAATCATGTTGAAATTCCCCGTTATCGTTGCCGAACAAGGTGATTTCTGCAAATACAGAGCGAAACGCGCAGAATATCCGCGCAAACGATGTGTAATGCGTTATTTTCGTTTGTTTTCGCAAATATACACAATGGATTTCATCATTTTCTCTTGGAATAGATTGTTTTTTGTGTATTATGCTGATTTTATAGGAAATTGTTAGAAAACACTTGAATATATATATATATATATAGAATACAATGTATGAAAAGTTGTGTTTTCGACAACTTTCATACATTTTTCTTTTGGAGGAAACTATTATGCGTATCATTTTGGACACCGACAAGAAAACCATTACCGTTCCCCACAACTATCAGCAGAAGCTGAACGACATGAACAAGCTAATTGCCGAATACAGCGACGGCAAGAAAGAAGCCAAGACTTTCACCGGCTACATTGATGAAATTTGGGAGTATTGCATCAAGCACTCCGATGAATGCGTCTTGACCGGCAAGAAGCCCAGCTCCAAGAAGTAATATGGGAGCACCAAGAATTACTCCCGAGGAAATCGTGGAAATGCACCGGCTTTATGCAATACTTGGAACATACGCAGCCGTAGGGCGGGCAATGAACCCCAAGCGGAGTGCATCTTCCGTTGCAAAGTATATAAAAATGGAAGGTGTTTCCCGCAACATCCGTATTGCCGTTGAGAACCTATCGCAAAAAGAATAAAGAAAGAGGTATTATTATGACCTACAAAGACCCCAAAGTGGGCATCATTGATTTGAGCACCGAAGAATTACCCAAGGCGCAAAAAACTGTGCAAACAATGATCAAAGTTTGTGCATGGCTCTATGCAGGTATTGGTGTTGCTGCCTTTATTTGTCTGCTGTTCGTAGATTTCTTGCTTGCGCTCGTCTGTGGAGCCGTGTGTGGCGGCATTGCATGGCTCTGCTTGTTTGCAGGAAAGAAAACAAAGGAAAAATATTATAAAGCTCGCGCCGATGTTCTTGCACGGGCAGCTCGTGGCGAATTTGAACTATTTGATGAAGATAAATTTTATGGTGTTATCATCAATAATGCCGAGGTTGGAACAAATCTTCTTGGTTGGGTTCGCGGTGTCGATCAAACCAGCGGCACAACTCCCGTGAGTGCAAAATATACCTTTACAAACAAAACTGGAAAAGAAATCAAGTATATCACCTTTGGCATCCGTCCGTATAATGCCGTGGGCGACCCCGTTGAATGCACTGTGAGCGGTGTTTCTCTATATGATGCTAAAAGCACTGGTCCGTTTGCACCTAACGGCAAATTTACACAGACCCTTGAACACGCATGGTATAATACCAATATTGCATCTGTAAAAATTGAAAGTGCAGAGATCATTTACATGGATAACAGCACCGAAATCCTTACCCCCGAGCAAATCAAATGTTTGCCCAAGGATGCGGTTTTGAGTGATAATGACAGCCGCATTGTCAGAAGTAGCTTTGGTCAAACACTTATGATTGTTGCGGGTATAATTGATGTTATCTGCATCATTGGTGTCTTTACCATGGATAGTGGAGTATTTAGTGTATTGACCGCTATCTCTACCATTGCATTCTTTATTGGCTTGAAAATGAAACCCTAATCAAGGTCTTATGTGGAGCGGGAGCAATCCCGCTCCATTTCTTTATATGTTCGCAAGAGCACACCTTTACAAACACCCCAAATCACCCCATTTTTCGTGTTCGCAATATATAAAAATCTTTTTCCGAATATATTCGCAAATGTATTGACATTTACGAACACTTATGTTATAATACGAACAGATAAACCAAAGGGGGACGCGAACATGGACAGCCGCACTTATTATTACGCAAGAGTATCAAGCAAGGAACAGAACTTGGACAGACAGATCGCCGCTTTCAAGGCTCTTGGAGCAACCGACCGCGAAATCATCACCGACAAGGAAAGCGGCAAGGATTTGGAGCGGGCGGGTTATCAAGCCCTCAAAAACGCAATGCTCCGACGCGGGGACACCTTGGTTGTCAAATCTCTTGACCGCCTCAGCCGCAACAAAGCCGACATTCACAACGAACTCCGCTATTTCAAGGAGAACGGCATCCGCCTCAAAGTTATCGACCTCCCCACCACAATGATGGACTTGCCCGAGGGTCAAGAATGGG